>LCEX01000028.1 GCA_000995415.1 Candidatus Gottesmanbacteria bacterium GW2011_GWC1_43_10 | reverse complement strand
TGTTCGTCTGTTAAGATGCTGGGCATTAATACTATGAGACCATACTTAACAGACTAAAGTCAAATTACGAAGTTGCAAACTGGAGTAAGAGGGGTATACACCAATTTGAGTTGCAGTTCATCTTTGATGATCCATTCCTGACCGAAGACATTAGTTACACTGGAGGCGGGATTTAAATACCGAACTTCGAGTATATTTGCTTCTGGAATGATAATTGGATCAGTATTATATTGCAGTGATTCGATACGAAATTGGGCTATTTGGTCTTCCAAAGTATAAATGCCTGTGAATACCAGTTGGTTGGCAAAAGTATCTGTGAAAGTGTGTCTTTCCCTATTTTTAGGAAGTGCTTCTACTGTTTCTGTGACTGGATTTTCATCAATGGCTGTAAATACCGGAGTTAGTGTCTGGGAATCAAAAGAAATATCCACTTCCGGTGGTGTGGTATCAGAGATTATGGTAAAGGAAACTGATTTACTAGTCTCGGTATTTTCTTCAATATCAACTGAGTAGTACTGGATCGTATATTCTCCCGGGTCTGCCAGTTGAAATGGAGTCAAGTATTGCTGCCAACCAGAATCGTTGAGATTGTAAAGTGTATAGCTGACGCTGCCCTCAATATCACTACTTGGAAGGCTAATTTCAACAGGCGGGGCAAATTGCCCGGGATTTATATTTGTGCCGTTAAATAGTATTTGCGTCTGGGGAGCAGTGGTATCTTTGAGTTCACCAACCAAGGCAAATTGGGTCAAATGGTCGAGTTCAGCTGAGGCGGTTTTGGTGGTAAAATCAACTGTAGTGATCTCAGGTTGCCAGTTGGTTCCGTCGCTACTTGAATAAATGGTCAAAGTTTCCGGCTTGAACCTGGCTATTTCTTCATCAGTAAAATCAAAAGTTAAGGTGAAATCTTGGTTGAACTGGTTGATAAAAGTTCCGAACAGGTTCTGCACTGTGACTATAAAACCAGTACCGACTGATTGAAGCACGTCAGAAATTACCACAATCGGCGCGGAAGTAATCAAGAGTTTGGTTTTTTCAGCTACAGAGCCCTCTGGAAAATTAAGTTTGAGTTTTTGAAAAGTGTAAAAGCCGCCGTTGGTAGGCAAATCTTGGGAGAGATTGGGTATGGCATCAGTCCACAGATAATGGCTGTCATTTCCCAACTTGCTTTCACCTGCGTATGTAAAAGAATATGTGCTCCACGGATCTACGGCAAGACTTTGCCAGCCAAAAGGATCAGTCAACCCATCCGGAATATTGTCGTTGAAATCTCCGTCACGATCTTTGTCTTCAACCAACATGAAGTGCAGATGTGCGCCAGCCTCGCCTCCCGGAACCACATTGCCGGAAAAACCCACTTTTCCGATCATTTGCCCCTGAGTGACATCGACACATTGGATAGTAGAAGTAGTGATCAAATCTGTCGGCTGTAGGTGATAGTAACGGGTTTGGTAGTAATTTCCGTGATTGATCAAAATTGCATTGCCGCAGGCAGTACAATCGCTTTTATAAATCGCGCACCCAGCAGCTGCTGCTAGAACTGGAGTATCTAAAGGAGCTCCGGCTAACCTACCCCAATCATAACCATCGTGAGAAGAATAAGGATATTTAGGATTCCTAAACTCTCCTCTATAGTTTGTGACTGTTTCTTGTGATTCAACAGGTTCAAGTAATCCTGAGCTAAGCAGCGGATATTCATGGTCAAAATACGAATTGATTTTTAATGCTGCATCAGAAAAACTTAGTCCTTGACCTAAATAGTCCCAGGGTAATTTTAGAAATGGCGTTGGTGGCGGAGGCGGCGGAGTCCAATTTACAATTATGCGCATGTTCCAGTAACCGGTTCCGGAAAACGGCAGCTTATGGTTGATTCCCAGATAAAGCCTTCCTGATTGCAGTAGATACGTGGCAATTCTGCTGCCTACCAAAAAGGGAGGGTTGGCTCCAATTCTAGCAACCAACGACCAACAATTGACTCCCGGCAGAGTATAGTTGATATCAGCAGTGCATCCTCCGTCACCGGCCAGTCCTACCCAGGATTGAGTCATGCCCGGAATATAGAGCGCGGCTGACCCCCATTGCTTGATATCCAAATATGAGCCGATAAAGAGATCAATACCTGTATCTATATATGGAGCTGACGGAGACAAAGACATGTCTTTAACCGTGGTTTCCACAGCCAGTATTTGCGGAGGAAAAAATAAAAAGAAGAAAAACAGAAAAAACAAAACCTGATAACTTACTTGTTTCACAACCACCTATCTTTGTCAGACTTGATCCGACAATCCAAAAAAAATGGATTCCCGATCAAATCGGGAATGACGATTTATTTATTTTTCCGGTATTTGAAATGATTGGGCGATTTGGTCAAGATCAGGATAAAGCTGAGAAGAATCTGTATATATAAAATAGACGGCATAATTACTATAAATAAAATAGTTTTTTTCATTACTTAAAAATCCATTAATACTCTCTAAACCGTTAATAGTTAACTTTTCCTGATTTTGGAGTTTTTTTATAATATTGTTTCTTGGATCGGATAGATGATCAGTCAAGGTTTTATAGTTAGTTCCAACAAAACCAATCTTTATTGATCCGTTTTTTGAATTTATAGATACAAGGCTTGCCTTCTCCTCCGCCTGAAACCCACTTGGTATTTCGATGGTAAACCCGCCCATGACAGAACTGGCGCGGAATGTGGTTGGAGCTAGTTGGTTAAGTGGCGAGGCAGTGGGTAAAACAGAAGAGGTTGGCGGTCGCAGTACTACATAAACTGCTCCCCCCAGGAGTGTTGCCGCTACCAAATATATATACCAAGGAATTTGATTGGAGCTGGTATTTTTCTTCACTTTGGCAGGCATAATATTATCTTTAACTTACGTCGAAACCCGCTGTTTTGCAAGAGGGAAAATTGTAAGTATTCACTGTTTGCCAGTACACTGTCATCCCCGGCTTGACCGGGGATCCGGATTCCCGCTTTCGCGGGAATGACATCGGGAAGAGTAAATAGTTACAACCAATTCCCTACCGTATACCGATTTCTGTCTTTAACGGCTCCTGACGCAGGATAGCATCATAATAATATTGGGTCGACGGACCCTGGTCATACAAATAGGCATTACTTATGGCTGATTTGGCATCTGCATACTGATTTAGTGTATATTGTTCAATGGCTAAAATAGTCCAGAGTTTGGCGCTTTGGGGAAATTTTTTCACCCCTTGTTTTATAAATAAAATATTGTTTTGGTGATCTTCGAGGACCAAGCCGATCACTGCCAGGTTTTCATAAACTGTATACATTTCGCCCAAGTGTAAAGATTTCCGAAACGCCTCCTGTGCTTCTCGATACTTGCCTTCCCGAAAAAGCAGCAAACCCAAATTATTATAATTTTGAAAATTGGGATAGATTTGGATCGATTTTTCCATATGTGTTCTGGCCGCGTCCAAACGGCCCCTTTGCAAATACTCAAGTCCGATGACATCTTCCAAATCATAAGCCTCGGGTGAAATCACAAGGTCGTGAGTTGCCAAAGTAAAATAGTCGCGATAATCAAAACTTCTGCTAAAAGTTCTCGCCGAAAGTAATATCAGTAAGACCACAAATACAGCTTGATCTCGGGTTTTTGGGAAATTCACTTTAACTCTGGTCATCACGGCCCCGATCATTCCCAATATCCCTACCATCGGAAAATAAAACCAGCGGTCAGCCACAGTCACATCCAAAGGCAAAATCTGCAAATGCAAAAGTAGGCCTAATTCGAGCCATAGACCAAAAAAGATATAAGCTTTAAGATGGGCAGCCAGCGACTTTTTTTGGTGTAAAAATATAGCACCAGCTACGCAAGTCCCCAGAAAAACCAAGTCTATAAATAAAGGTAGGAAAACATGGGCAAAATCCACGGTTTTATGTGCCCAACGGTATGATGACGCCAAGGAAAAAGGCAGTAAAAAAGTCTTGATATAGAAAAACAAAATCAGCGGCATATTTAAAATGCGCGCGACAAGATCCAAGTGGCCAATCGGCGAATTTGCCGGATTTACAAATATCCCCACGGTTTTAAACCTTACCCAGATATATCCTAAAAGGATTAACCCTGATAGGCCCAGGGATAAAATAAACTGCCTTTTGCGATAAAGAAAAACATAAATGCTTGTCACCACCAAAAATATCACTCCGGTTTCCTTGGTCAGTAGCGACAAAATAAGAAACGGAATTGCTCCTAATAAAGATCGCGATCCAGATTTTGCCATGGTTAATAAAAGTGCCGACATACCAAATAAAAAGAATAAAACATCTTGTGTAGCTGAAATATAAAAGACCGCTTCACTGTTTAGCGGATGAACTAAAAAAATCAGAGACAAGGCTAGGGCTAGCGGCTTTTTAAAAAAATGCGTAAATAACAAAAACACTATAAAACTATTTGTGATATGAAGTAATATTTGGAACGAATGAAAAGCGACAAAGTTTGGGCCAAAATATGTGTAAATGAGAGAAAGAAAAGTATTGGTAATGGGTTTATAGTAGATTCCGACCAGCTTGTCTGTCACTCCGCCATAAAATGATCCGCCGGCAAAGAAAGTCCGAATATTGGCGACAGAATGCAGAACCGGATTATTTACGATGAGTCCGTTATCATCACCTAAAAACTTGTTGAAAATCCCGTTTCCATAGACAATAGCGCCAAGTAACAAAAACAGAAATAATGCTTTCCTGCTAGTAATTTCTTTTAACACTTTTATAAAAATTATAACAGATCTGACGAGCTCTTAGACAAACCCACGCCTTCCGCGTAAAATACCCTCATGCACAAAAATACCAAGCTTACTACTATATATATTGTCCGGCATGGAGAAACCGAGTGGAACATTAAGGGTTTGCTCCAAGGACACGGCGACTCGCCGCTTACTCAAGCTGGAGAACAACAGGCCAAAGATATTGCTTTGAAACTCAAGCGTATTCACTTTGATGAAGTTTTTTCTTCTGATTTACTTCGTGCCAAACGGACAGCTGAAACAATCGCTTTAGACCTAAAGATTGCAGTGAAAACTACCCAGGCGCTGCGGGAAAGATTTTATGGTAAATATGAAGGGAAACCCCATGCTGTGATCAATCAGGATCTTAAAAAATACTTAGAGCAATACAAGGAAGTGAGCGGAGAATTATTGGCAAATCTGAAACTTTCTCCAGAAGTTGAATCGCAAAATGAAGCTACTTCTCGCTTTATCACTTTTTTGAGAGAAATTGCTGTTGGTTACGTTGGAAAAACCATCTTAATCGTTTCGCATGGAGGCATCATGCGTTATCTTCTCATACATTTGGGCTTTGGCACATACAAAACTCTTCCCTCTGGCTCTATTGCCAATACCGCTTATATCAAGCTCACTTCAGACGGCGTGGATTTTTTTGTAAAAGAAACTAAAGGCATCACGAAAAAACTATAAATTATTTTCCCTCTCTTAAGATAAGAGACCTGTCTGCCGGCAGGCAGGGGGTTAGGGTGAGTTATGAAGTGGAAACTCTAAAGTTCGTAACCCCTCCTCACCTCCCCTTATTCTAAGGGGAGGAATAATAAAACATATGAAAATCTTAGGTATCGAATCATCATGTGATGAAACTGCGGCAGCTGTCGTTGAAGACCTGTCTGCCGGCAGGCAGGTGGAATTAAAAATTTTAACTAACGTCATCGCTTCATCAACTCTCATGCACCGCAAATATGGCGGCATTGTGCCGGAAGTAGCTGCACGTAAACAAGTTGCGTCAATAATTCCCGTGCTCACCGAAGCTCTTACTCCTTTTATAAGTAATCAACAATTTTCGTCAAAAGGACGATCCGCCTTTGGCGGAAACAATGCAACAATAAAGCAATCGTTTATTCCTGATATCGATGCAATTGCTGTCACAGTCGGCCCGGGTTTAATCGGTTCACTTCTTATAGGTGTGGAAACTGCCAAAACTTTGGCTTTTGCCTGGAACAAACCCATCATTCCCGTTAATCATGTGATTGCCCATATGTATGCGAATTTTATTTTCCCCGTCATCCCGAGTGAAGTCGAGGAATCTCTCTCAACAAACTTTGATGCAAAAGATTCCTCGACTTCACTTCGTTCCGCTCGGAATGACAACACAAAGTTCCCCGCCATCTCTTTAGTTGTAAGCGGAGGCCACACAGAACTCTTTCTCATGACTGATGAAAAAACTCTTAAATGGCTTGGCGGAACTTTGGATGATGCAGCCGGAGAAGCCTTTGATAAAACTGCGCGTCTTTTGGGTTTTGAAAACAAAGGCGGCCCGGCGATCCAACAAGCAGCGCAAGAGTTTATAGATCATAACTCCCCCAGTTCCCCCGTTACACTTCCTCGTCCCCTCATGGATGACTCACTCAACTTCTCGTTTTCAGGTCTCAAAACCGCAATCTTACGTGAAGTAAATAATTATTTTAGCCGTCATTCTGGTAAGCCCGAAGGTACGCACCTGCCTGCCGGCAACCCAAGAAGCCATTACCGACGTCTTAGTTGCCAAAACCCTAAAAGCTGCTCAAAAACACAACGCCAAATCTATTCTTATCTCCGGCGGCGTCGCCGCTAACACCCGTTTACGCCAAAAATTTCAACTATCAATTATCAATTCCCAATTATCTATTAGTTTGTTCATTCCTCCGGTATCACTTTGCACTGATAATGCTGTTTACATCGCCGCTTTTGCTTATTTTCACAATCAGACGGTTGACTGGAGAAAAATTTCGGCACAACCAGACCTTACGGTTGAGGTTTAACTCCTATGTTTAAATCGAGGAAAAAACCCTTATCTGTAGGATTTTCGACTCGATAAGATCCAGGCACTAAATCTCCATATTGGACTTCATAATCGACTGTTCTGGGCTCACCTTCACCTTTAGTAGTTCTAGTTTTCTTCTCCCGAAGATACGGAATATACCTCACTCCTTCCATAAAAAAATCCACTTTGTCGCCTTCAATTGCGATTGTCGCACCTTCATCACCCGCTTCTTCTAAATTACAGCCGATCGCAAACGTTAAAGGTTTTCCGCTCCGACCCACACCAAGATGGTATACCCGAGTGGCTCCATCAGCAATCATTTCCTGACCAAGCTTTCCATCTACGGTATTACCTGAAACCAAAATCGTAACTTGCATAGAAAATTGGGGGAATTATAACATACCGAGGCTCTGAAAACTTATTCGACCACTTCTTCTTCATCTACACTTACATCTGTGGCTCCACTGTCTCCGGTGGCAGAACTATTATCTGCGGTAGGATCAAAAGCAAAACTACTCGTGATCTGATCATAAACTTTGCTCCAATAAGCGTTGTCCGTCAGTTCTCCTTCAACTGTAAACAATAACCCGTCATAAATTGCCCCCAACACCAGTTGGTTTTGGCCCACCAGTATTTTTTTTGCCGTTTGGCCACCAAGTTCTGTGTCCAAAACATTGCTACTAGCCAACTGTTTATCCGCACTCACCCATTCATCCACATTCGCTACCGCGACTTGGGATTTGGTGAGTGGTAAGTCCTTAGCCCAAATGATGATTTTACCCGGATGTGCCGCATCAGTCAGCTCAACATGTGCATAGTTTTCCTGATCTTCATCGTGTTTATCCACTTTTAAGGTATCGGGATAATTAAATGTAAATCCAGCCGGATCTGACCAGGTGATCATATTTTCTATGGGTTTTATGCCCAAATCCGAAGATTTTGAGGAAGAAGAAGTTGGAGTTTTGGATTTACCCAACCAAATGAAAACACCCGCTGCCACAGCTAATACCACCAACAAACTGCCGCCGATAAGCAACTTTTTATTCACCAAAATAGTATACCCTATCTTTAAAATAACTGCTATAATAATTTCATGCGGAAAACTATCAAAATCATTGTCATTTTTTGGGCGATACTGGCAGCCTTACGGCTATCTTCTCCACTAGCTGAAGCGGCAAAAAAACGCGTCCGAGTGACTCCAATCAAAGGTGTAGCTTATTCCAGTGCTAAACTCTCGCGCCCAACCAATAGCATTGTTTTGTCACTTTTAAATTTGGGTAAAGTCAGCAAAATCAGCTATACCCTAAGTTATACTGCCAACGGCATAGATCAGGGTGTGGTCGGTTCACTCATTCCCACAGACCAAACTACCGACAGCCGTGACTTGTATTTTGGTACTTGTTCCAAAGGCGTCTGTACGCCGCATCACAATATCACCAATGCGACCTTAACTGTCTCCGTCACTCTCAAATCCGGCGGTGTTTACACCAAGCGGTATATTATAAGAATCTAAAATCTACAATCAAAACTAGGAATAATTAAAAAATCTTTTAAACTAACCTAAACCTTTTTCTCCTCTAACTTTAGGTGCTTCCCTATGATTCTCAATACTTAATGCATGACCACGTTCACTTCTCCCCCATACTTCTAAAGCGTACTCTCCCTCCAACTTTGGTTCAATGGTAATATCAGTTACTCCACTCCTTTTTAGTTCTTCAAGATCTGTAAAGTTTGCAACTACATATAACTTACCTTTCCTTAAAGCGCCTTGAGCTTGTCCGATATGAATAGTTACGCTGTTCCCCTCAACTGTAACCGGAACATATAGTCTATTATGATTAATTTCGTGTCTACCATCTGGCAGTAAAATTACCCCTCTCGCTGGATCAGACATATCTTCACTCATAAGCCTTTTAACCAAATAAAGCGTCATGAACAACACCTCCTTACTTATTAAGCCCATTATTTTAGGCATTAATCTTTACTAAAGTCAAATCAGCGCACAGTATCAACCTTGATTGATACTATTGTTTTGATTACAATATACCCATGGACAAGACGTATGCTCATCAAACTACGGAAAGCAGGATTTATGCGTTGTGGGAAAAATCCGGCGTCTTTGCGCCCAATGCTGATCCCCAGGCGCCTGCCTATTCCATCATCATGCCGCCTCCCAATGCCAATGGCGAGCTACATTTGGGTCATGCCACTTTTGTCGCCATTTCTGACGCCCTGATTCGCTATCACAGAATGCGCGGCGATGCCACCCTCTGGCTTCCCGGCGTTGATCATGCCGGCATTCTAGCTCAAGTCACTTTTGAAAAAAAACTCAAAAAAGAACAAAGCAAATCCCGCCATGATCTGGGTCGGACAGAATTTGTCAAACAATGTTATCAATTTTGCTTGGATAATAAAATCCTCATGGAAAACCAAATGCGCGCGCTCGGTGCGAGCTGTGACTGGAATCGCGAAAAATTCACTATGGATCCGGAAATCTCCAAACTGGTACTACAAACCTTTGTGAAAATGCACCAGGACGGTTTGATTTACCGGGGATACCGTATCGTCAATTGGTGTCCCCGTTGTCGTAGTACCTTATCTGATTTGGAACTGGAATGGACCGAACGCCAAGATCCGCTTTACTACATCAACTACGGTCCGTTTGTACTAGCTACCGTTAGACCTGAAACCAAATTTGGCGATACCGCAATCGCAGTTCACCCTGATGACGCCCGCTACCAAAAGTGGATCGGCAAAGAAATTGAGGTCGTAGGCCTCTTAGGTACATTTAAAATAAAAGTTATCGCCGATAGTGCAGTCGACAAGGAGTTTGGTACCGGAGTCATCAAAGTCACTCCCGGGCATGATCCGCTCGATTGGGAAATTGGCCAAAGACATAAGTTGGAAGTCAAAACTGTGATTGATTTTGACGGCAGATTAAATGACCTGACCGGTCCCTATAAGGGTCTCAAAGTCGCCCCAGCCCGTAAACAAATTGCGGCCGATATGCAAGCCAAAGGTTTATTAAAAAAAGTCGATGAAAACTATCGGCATACAGTAGCCACCTGCGAACGCTGTGGCACGGTCATTGAGCCGCTGGTTTCGCGCCAATGGTTCGTCAAGATAAAGCCCTTGGCCCAAGCTGCCATCAAAGCAGTCGAAGATGGAACAGTCAAAATCATTCCCGAAAAATATCAGGCCATGTACTTTAACTGGATGAAAAATATCCGCGACTGGCCGATATCCCGCCAAATTTGGTGGGGACACCAGCTCCCCGTGTGGTATGCTCGTTCGGAACAAAAAACTCCCAAACAGCAACAAGAGTTTGAACTCCTCAAACAGGGTGATACGCGGGCGCGGACGGATATTTTGGAATCCCCCATTGTTTCACTCGAAAAACCAACCGGCGCTGATGAGTACATCCAGGACCCGGATACATTTGACACCTGGTTCTCTTCCGGTCAATGGCCGGTCAACACTTTAAAAACTTCCAATATCAACGATTTCCAACGCTTTTATCCCACTTCGGTTATGAATACCGCATATGAAATTTTGTTTCTTTGGGTAGCCAGAATGATCATGTTTGGTTTGTACCTGACGGGTGAAGTCCCTTTTGAAACCGCGTTAATTAATGGCGTCTTACGCGATGAAAACGGGCAAAAAATGAGTAAATCCAAAGGTAACGGCATCAACCCAAATGAAGCTATCGCCAAATACGGCGCGGATGCGGTCCGCATGGCACTTTTAGCCGGAAGAGACAGTGGAAACGACTTGATGATTTCCAAACAACAGATGGAGGAGCGGATCCGCGGATATCGCAATTTTTCAAATAAACTTTGGAATATCGGCAGATTTATCCTGATAAACCTGGAAAAAACCAACGTCAAAATTCCGTTTTACGAGGATTCTACTAAAAACAGACAAATACTTGTTGAGGACGATAAACGCATTCTGACTGAACTGACGCTAATAACCAACCGTGTCACTGATGGGCTCGAAAACTATCGTTTTGGTGAAGCTACAAGTTCGCTTTATGAATTTACCTGGCACGCGTTTGCCGATTGGTATTTAGAGGCAGTTAAACCCAGACTAAGCAGTGAAAACGTCCAAGACCAAATTCAGGTTTTGGCTATCTTACGCCACGTCTATATCCAGATTTTGAAACTCCTGCATCCGTTTATGCCATTTGTGACTGAAGAAATTTGGCGGCAAATTCCTGGAGTTTTCGAACCACTACTTGCTACCGCCACCTGGCCAAAGGCCATTATTTAAGCCGGAGTTTCAACCGGAGGGTTTTCAGTTTGGACTTGGGGCAAATGTTTTCGGCAGACATCGATCACTTGATGCGGAGTCAACGATGATTTTAAAATTGCCTCTTCGGCTCCAGCCTTGATAGCATTATCGAGTTCTTCTTGAATATTGGTTAACATCACTACCGGAATTTTTAAAAGTTCTTCATCTTTTTTTAGTTCAGAAAGCATCATCATCCCATCCATCACCGGCATATATACATCAGCCAAAATCAGATCTGGTTTTTCTAGCCTGGCGATTTCCAGCCCCCGCAGGCCATTTTCCGCTTCCAAAGCGTCAAAACCAGATAGCACCATGGCATTTTTGATCACTTTGCGGTAAACGTCGTTGTCTTCAACTAGAAGCACCTTGGGTTTGTGGGTTATATCCATATATTTTATTTACTCTCTTGCCAACTCCAATATAGCATATTAGAATAAATTTTTCACAAGGTTTATTGAGAGCTTTGAAGGGTGGTGATAAAAATATGTGTTATAACTGTGGCTGTATGGATCCCAAAGACCAGATGGGCAGTGATGACAATATCACTGATGAAACTTTTACCAAGGCTGCCAAAGCTTCCAATCAAACTGTTGAGGAAGCGATGCAAAACACGCTGGATTTGCTAAAGCAAAAGCTGGGGAAATAATAAAGCTGTCAGCAATCAGCTTACGGCTTTCAGTTTTGAAAGTGGATTTTAGTAATTTTTTCAAATATCTGATGGCTGTTAGCTGAAAGCTGAAGGCTTTTTTAACAATTCTTCGCTTTGCGCCACCCAGCGTTGATCGCCTCTTCTTCAGTGCAAAACCAACGCTCACCGGCAGTTTCATCAATCACCGTCTTGTCATATGAACCGCAGCCGGGCAGATGATAAATTTTGCCACCACTTGAGATATTGCCTTTGATCTGGCAACTGTTTGAATTAGGGCTGCTTTCAACAACTTGTCCTGATCCAACTGGAGAAGCTTCGGCTGTGTCACTACTGGTTGTGGCAGCCGGTGTAGCCAAAACATTACACCCACCCCACAAACCTTTCCCCGCTGCCCGTGCCTGGTCTTGTGCTAGTTGGAATCGGTCTTGATATTTGACATCAGGCGGAAATGTACTGCTCAAAGCGAAACCTTCTGCCACCAGAGCTTCATTCACCATGATCCACTTCTGATCATCAGTTTTGACATAAATATACCGCAACAACCTTCCATATCTATCAGATTGAGAAATATCTGTCTCCATTTCTATGCTTTTATCCTGTGCCAAAGCTTTATTTTTATCCGCCGCTTCCTTGCCGAAGCATTGAACTGGCTTTCTGGGATCTACCGTTTCCAGGGTATCAATACCAATATAACGCACCTTTCTACCATCCGTCAACTCAATTGTGTCTCCATCAATGACGCGTTTGACAGTCGCCTTTTCGCGTTCACTACCAGCCACTACTCCGGTACTGGTAGCTTCTGGGGTGATTTCGGCAACTCGTTTAGTGGATTTGGGAGAAACAACGATTTGGGAAAGAAGTAAACCCAAGCTGATGCCGCTTAAAAAAATAGCTGCTACAACGAAAATTGCGCGCCTACTCACCTCTTCATTGTAACACGGGTTAACTTGGGGGTTTGCAACTATTGCACGGAATTTATATTCTAGAGCTCAAACCAACCTGTCATCCCCGACCTGATCGGGGATCTTTAAGATTCCCGCTTGCGCGGGAATGACAAAAGAGAGTTTTGAAATGAGGTCTAAGCTACCAAACAACTAAGCTTCCAAGCTTCTTTCTTGTTATTGGTTCACCCGGTCAACGTATTCAGCTAGTTCCGGATCAACACCGACCACATCTCCAACTTTGATAAATAAAGGAACTTGGATCATTACTCCGGTTTCGAGCTTGGCTTCTTTGGTGGCTCCGGATACGGTATTTCCCTTAACTGCATCCTCGGTTTCAATAACTTTGAGCCTCACCTTTTTGGGAAACCTGACTCCGATCACATCTTCACCGTACACTAACAACTGGTAAATTTCATTTTCTTTTAAAAAGTCGGCGTAGTGGCCCAAAACTTGAGCCAGGACTGTAAATTGCTCGTAAGACTCGTTGTCCATAAATACATACTTTTCAACTTCTTTGTATAAATATTGCATCTCGCGGGTATTGATGTCGAGTTGCTCGGCGCTTTCTCCAGATTTATAGGTAAACTCCTGGACGTGGCCGGTTTTTAAGGACTTGACTTTGGTGCGCACAAACGCACTTCCCTTGCCCGGGTTGACATGCTGAAACTCCACGATTTGATGTGGCTCACTTTTAAACTCAATAAACATGCCCTTTTGAAAATCCGCAGTGGTGATTTTGGACATAGAGCCTGATTATACAAGAAAATCAGGTTCCTGTGAAGCAAACAGGTGTGAATTCAGTATTTCCCAACAGAATTGTCATTCCGATACGCCACTCGGCGGAGAGGAATTTATCGCGCCTGCCGGCAGGCAGGAATGCGAACTGAGGCTTCACTGGAAGGAACTGAATTCACTCAAGCGTTACTGAAAGTACAGAAAACTAGTTCAGAAGATAAATTCTTCTACGTTTTTATCTCACCTTACTTTGGAAGGCTATCGATAACTTTTCTGGCATCAATAATTTGATTATCATACTTATTATCCTTATTTTCAGCTAAAAAAATGTCGATAGCCCGTTGTAAATGTTGTTTTGCTAAATCATTTTTTCCAACTTTCGCATATGCTTTTCCGAGACTCAGGTGGGCATAACCCGAATTTTCAGAAATACTTATTGACCTCTCAAATTCCTGAATCGCCTCATCATATCTCCCCAAGTCAAACAGAGTATCTCCAACAAAATTTATATAAACAGTAATATTAGGCTCTAAATCTGATGCTTTTTTAAAAGCATTAAGCGAATCTTCTTTGGTACCCACTGTGTTTGGCCAAGTATAAGCATTTCCCAACTCGACCCATATAACTGGGTTTTGAGGATCGAGTTGAGCCGCAGTTTTTAACTCGCCGATAAACTCGTCCGCAATTGGTCGTATCCTTTTTTCTCGTTCAGCAAGAGGTAAACTTGAGTTGTTACTTATCGTTTTTGCTTGATTTACCAAAGCATTGTAGCGATCGTAGTGAACTTTTGCTTCCGGCGCCATATTTTTTTTGTAGTCTGCTACCGCTAAACCAGGGAGTTCGCGTTTAATTTGGGGGTTGTTTTTAATAGCATTTATTGCGAAGATTCCTAAAAACATTGCTCCTATGAAAGCAGTAATTGTGAGCAAATAAATACCCCCGACAATAAATATTGCGAGTCCTGTCCTTGATTTTCCACCGGATTCGACGACGTAGGTCTTTGCAATTTTGTCATGCCAGCCTTGTTTTTTGGAATCAAAAATGACCCATAGATAACCAAGACCTAAGATAACACCAGACAGGACATAACCAATGTACCGAATGACAGAGGTGCCAACATCAAGCTCGCTCCCATCTTCTTTAATTACTCGTAACGCCAATAGCCGATTACCAAGTGTCTGCCCACTTTGTTTGGTCCAAAAAAGCACATAGTAACCAACTGCAGTACTAAGCCCAATCAACCCACTCAAAATGTTAAGCCATGACAAACTGCTCTTTGGGGCTCCGCTTGCACCAACAGCAAAACCCACCGAAAAGCTGAGAGGAAGGATGATAAGCAGCGTAATGAGGTTAATGAGGAGAAGATCTATGTTAAATGCTAAAAAGCGTCGGCCGAAACCAACATATTTACTTGAAGAAGCTTGAGGTACTGCATCAGTCATATCTCAATCATGGAATATACTGCTGAATCTTGTCAAGAGGTAGTTACGATAGTCCTTGCCACATCTCCTCGCTGGGAAAAAAAAGGGTATCTTGGATACGCGAGACATTAGTCATAAGCATCACCAGGCGGTCGACTCCCAAAGCAATCCCAGCGCACGAAGGCAATCCTAGTTTCAAAGCCTCGATAAATTCCCAATCTACCGGATAATCCTTTTTGCCTAATTTTTTCCGAAGTGTCAATTCTTTTTGAAATCGTTTTTGCTGCTCATCAACTTGGGTTAGTTCTGTACAACAATCAGCCAGCTCAATCCCACCAATGTAAACCTCAAACCGCTCCACAAACCGCGGATCACTTGCTTTGGGTTTGGCTGCCAAGGCTGCCAGTTGCACTGGGTAATCGAAAATGATAGTCGGCCGATTTTTGGAAAATTGAGGCACAACTTCATTTAAATAAATCTGGTGAAACAGTTCTTCCCAAGTCTCCCCTTCCCCCACTTGATAGCCTTTTTTACGAACTACCGTTTGTAACGATTTCAGATCCAGCAATTTTTCCAAATCTATCCGGGCATATTTTGCAAAAGCTTCCGTCATCGAAATCCGCTCCCAAGGTGGAGTTAAATCTATGACTTGATTTTGATAATTAAGTATTAATTTACTGTTCGAACGAATGTGAGAACTTTTTTTAGATGCTGAAACAAGTTCAGTATGACGATTGTGGTCACTTCTCGCTACGCTCGAAGAAAAAAGTTTATCGTAAATATAACAAACCAACTCTTCTGTCGTCTTCATCACATCTTTATAATCCTTACCCACCTCATACCACTCCAAAATCGTAAACTCGGGGTTGTGGGTGTTTGACTCACCTTCGGTGTTACGAAAACTTTTGGTGAGACTAAAACAACTCCCGATTCCGGCAACCAACAGTTTTTTCAAAAACATTTCCGGTGAAGTAGTCAAAAAGGCGCGTTTGGGATGTCGGTGACGATCCAAAAGTGTGGTTTCAAAAACCTCCAAGTATGATTCTGCGGGTAGCGAAGGCGCCAGCAGCGGAACTTCTACTTCATGGGTTTGTTTTTTTGCAAAAAACTCGCGGATTGCAGCAAATATCTGTTCTCGGACAAAATAACGCTTAAACAACTTCGGTTGTTGTTTGAGTTTTTGCCAGGTATTCATGGGTTTATAAATACCGCTGGACTTTGGCCGCTTCTTTAAGCTTGGTAAACCACTCGGAGAACTTTTGACTCAATTTGTTGTTGTGAACTTCCTGCTCGGCCTGAACCCGTTTTTCCGCATCCGTACTGGCTGTCAGACTAGCACTATTGTTTTTCATAAAATCATCGACTTCGGTAGCGGATACAGAGACTTCATTGGCCAACATTTTGTCCACCAACATTTGCAAACGCACCTGATTCATAAAGTCAGTTGTCGATACGCCTTGCAACTTGAGCGAATCCTCAAGACTCATCGATCCAGGTAAGGTCTTTTTGATTTCCGCCACCCGGCCGTCTATTTCTGTACTCGAAATAGTCAGATTCTGTTTGGCTGCTTCCTGCAAAACCAACTTCTCACCTACTATTTGTTCAAGCAATTGGTTACCAAAACGGCTGACGAGACGCGAGGTCAGTTCTACGCGCCATATCGGTTGGCCGTTGACGGAAGCTACGATAAACCAGGATTTATATTTGCGAAAAAGCAGTCCGGCTACGACTGCTAGAAGTAAAATCACTAAAGCTATTTTGGGGAAACGGGAACTGCGTAGAGGTGGTGTAGCAGTTTCAGATATCCCGGGCAAATCATTTAAGATCTCGTTTTCTGCTAATTTATTTTGTCTTGATTTGCGAACTGTCGATTTGGTTTTACGTGGCATAGTCAATTTTGAAAAAATAAAGATTATTCAGTATACCATATCAGTCAAGGGAGAACGCGATCAATTCATACGTTGTCCTAAAACTTCTTTTCCTGTCTTTGCGTGGGGTCGAAAAATAGTTGCCTAGATATGCTCATGTGGCAAAATCAGGGTAAAAGTGCTCCCCTTTCCCGGCTCACTGTTTTCGAGTTCAATACTTCCGCCCATCAATCCGGCAAACTGTTGACTGATATATAGTCCTAGTCCAGTGCTTTGACTAGTGCTTTTGGAGCGCGCTTCTCCTATTTGCATAAATTTACGAAACAGCAATCTCTTTTGATCTGTGGCTAGTCCTACTCCGGTATCCATAACTTGCAGAGCAATATGGCCATCGCGTAAACCCAGTTTAATGGTCACCCCTCCTTGATATGTGTATTTAATAGCGTTACTTATTAAATTAGTCAATATCTCTCGCGTGCGGTTTTTATCTGCCAAAGCTTTGGGGATGGCACCATCTGTTTCCTCAAGTATCAGGTACAATTTCTTGGCTTTAGCCAGTGGTAACTGCTCATCTACCACTTCGGCAGTTAAAGAAACCAGATCAAATGGTTCTTTTTTGATATCCACCCGCCCGTACTCTAGCCGCGACACATTTAAGAAATCATTAACCAAAGCCAGTAGTTGATCAGTTGATTTGGCAGTATCGGTTAAGGTATTTTTGATCGTTTCCGTATCCAATTTGCCTAAATTTTCAAGCACCAACAGCACGCTACTCCTAATAATAGCCAGTGGTGTCCGCAGATCATGGGCCGCTTGAGACAGAAAAGCCTGGGACTCCTGTTCTTTGGATATTTCAACTGTAGCATCACGCAGTACCACAATAATTCCTTGGGTAGTTCCAGCGTCATTTTTAAGTGGTGTCACTCGTCCGCGAATCGCCATCTTGCCGCTTCTTGTAACCAAATATAAACCTGATAAATCTACGGTCTCACCGTTTAAGGCTTTTTCAAAAGCCGAATAGTCACGAGTATCATCAATCTTGCAAAAATTGAAGGCCTGACGAAAATCCATTTGGCTTACATTTTCGAAAAATGTACCTAAAAGAGTTTCTGCGTACGGGTTTAGAAGTATCACTTGGCCTGTCTGGTTGATAGCAATAATCCCTTCTTCCAGTTTGTGAACCAAACGCGTAAGAAGCGAGTCTTTATTTTGGGTAGAGGTGGCACCTTTAAATTGATTATTTTCCAGTTTGAGGTTTTCCAGTTCTTGCTTTATTTTTTGAGATTGGATAAGAGATTGCTTTTTGTCATGAACCCACAAAATCATTAAACCAATACAAGTGGCTAGCAAAAAAACAGTTATAAAAACCAGGGTCAATAAAGACTGTGGCATTACTTATATAATAGCGCCAATTACCGAATGCAGCAATTGTGAAGTGGTTAGGTAACACTAAGTCTTTATAGTTCGAAGAGAAAACTAATGATTTCTGCAAACCTCAAGCCAGGTCAATATAAATCCAATTTAACCCGTAGCCAATCCCAAATATGTTTAAGTTGTGTCAGCAAAGGTTCGGCCGGTGTGGCAGAACCAATTTTGATCACATATCTGCCGCCAACACTTTTGGGGTCAAAAACTACCAGCAGATATTTTTGAGCTGACATATCCCGAACTATTTGCGGCCCAACTCGGAATTTTTCACCCGTCAGCCCGTCTTGAAATGTAGCTCCTGTCACTTGCCCACTCCAGTCAAAAACGCGCCCCCCCACTCCAGCGGGAAAACCATAAGGGAAACTTCCCCCGCGTTCGCGCAAATTGGGATCACCAAATATAAAATTGGGTTGAAAATCTTGACGACCACGGTCCTGTGAGACTAGTAGAGAAATAACCAATTGCGGCGCATGAGTTTTGAAATCAAGCGTGTAGTAGTCAGAAATCCCCTCACCACTAGAGAGCACGCCATAAATATATTGCTGATCATTACTGGCGGTTATTACCTGGGGCGAGGTGATGGTATTATTGTTTCCGGCGTCAAAGTTGTAAGTGGTAGCCAAAGCCGAAGTTTTGAATAATCCCAGTAAAACCAAACTTAAGATCCAAGCATATTTTAACATAAGCTCCTTGCAAGTCTGACTTTAGTTTACTAAGATAAAGCTCGGATTGCAATCAACTAATGAATGGCTGCACTAAAAACATATGCCGTATAACCGCCGCTCACCCAAAATATTTAAGTTTGGCAAAATCAACCGCTGGTTTACAACCCATCACCGTTTGACGCTACCCACATTTTTAGTTGGCTTATTACTAATCGTCGCATTTGCTTCTTTTGGTTTAACCAATCCCCTCCCTCCACTTCTGACTCAAGGCTTAGAAAGCCTAGCTTATCAACCGCAAGATTCAAAATTACATCTTCAGTTGGGGCAAATGTATTTTTTTGCCCGCGACCTATCTAAGGCACAAATTGAAACCCAATTAGCTTTAGTTGCCCACCAAGACCTAGTTGGCTCTAACCAAGTTTTGGGTGATACCACAGATATTATTGATTTACAAAAGCAAATTGCGACTTTGCCCCTCGCGCAAAAGCAAGCCCAGGAATATTGGTTACAAGTTGTCGCGAGTCATCCTGATTATCGCGATGCTTGGGTGCAACTTGCATACCTGGCATACAATCAAGGAAACGAGGAAGAAACTAAAAAATATGTGGAAAAAATTAAAACTTTGGATCCGTATTTTATCAACCTGCTTCCCCAACCACTACTTGGTCTTTAGAAAATTATTTTGGTTTGTTTTTACCTCAACAACACAGTCAATCAAACCATCTCATAATCTCTATACTCCTGGCCGGCAAAGATATTATCCCGTAACCAGTTATACCCAACTAACTCAGGTTTGCAACTTTCAGGCGGGAACTAACTGAAAATTATCGGTTAACAGGAAAGACAATTCTTTCTGGTAAATATTGAGGTTT
>LCEX01000027.1 GCA_000995415.1 Candidatus Gottesmanbacteria bacterium GW2011_GWC1_43_10 | reverse complement strand
TGACATGCGGTTGGCCATCACCATCGTGGGGGTGGTAGCGTAAAGTAAAGCGGCTATGATCCCGACAGGTCTCGAAAAAACTTTAGTTGCTAAAATTCCGGTTAAGATGATGGTAAAAAAACTTAAACCAATCGGCAGTAAGCGTAAAACAGTCAAACGCACTTCCCAAATTTCTTTAGCTCCGCTAAGTAACATCCAGGCTCCGGAGAGTAAAGAATACAGCGGCGGCTTTTCCAGCCACGGTGAGACAAGTGGGTATTGAGCGCCCCAAAAAGTCTTGATTTCGCGTTTAGGATAAGCCTCAAACCACGACCAACCGACAGGCGGTTTTCGCTGAAGCATGGTCATGCCGGCCCAGGGGTAAAAAAACTCATCCTGGGTTTCCTCAAATCCCGGCAGCCGGTCATAATCGACGAGACGAAGTCCCAAACCCAAGAGAGCGATCGCGACTAACAAAATTATAAATAACTTGTTTTTCATCTTTACTTGAGAACCAACTTCTTGTTATAGCCTACACACTTGAAACTGTTCCGGCCATATACCCATCTAAGCTGCTATTGCAACTTTTCAAGTTGCAAACCAGCGTAAGATGGGTATAGACTCTGGTTACTTATTTTAACAGACTTTAATCATGAATTTAGGGAAAAATATCATTAAGCCCCTCATCATCCAATTCGTTTTACTAAGTTTTTCGATCTTGGCAGTCCGGGATTTACTTTCGCCCGGGTTTTTTGAAAGCCACGACGGAGTCATCCATGTGATGCGCCTAGCCCATTTTGATCGAGCCTTGCGTGTTGGCCAGTTTCCGGTGCGCTGGTTGCCCGATTGGATGGCCGGTTACGGCTCGCCGGTATTTAACTTCAACTGGAGTTTGCCTTACTATGTGGGTTCACTTCTTCATGGCCTGGGGTTTTCCTTTGAATCGAGCATCAAGCTGATTTTGATCGCCGGTGTGGCATTGTCAGCAGTATTTATGTATCTCTTTTTGTTTGAGTTAACTCATGAGTATTTACCGGCAATTGTGGGAAGCATATTATATGTTTGGGCGCCGTACCGCTTCACGGATATTTTTGTCAGAGGCGCTTTGGGTGAGGCGACTTCGTTTCTATTTTTCCCTTGGCTACTCTATTTAGTCATCAAAGCCTACCGGGACGGACAAAAACAGTTTTCTTGGTGGACGAGTGTGGTTTGGGCGGCATTTATCTCGACCCACAATATCATGTCTTTGGTTGGTGCGGGGATCTTTTTTGCCTACATATGGTATCTAAAATTGGAGAGACAGGAGAAAATAAAATTTCTACGTAGTGCTGTCAGTGTATTTGCTGTCGGAGTCTTGTTATCAGCTTGGTTTTGGTTGCCGGCAGTGGCGGAGAAAAGTTTCAGCCAAATCTCGCAACTTGGCGCAATTTATAACTATCGCGAGCAATTTATAACCCTAGGCGAGATACTAAATTCCAAATGGCAATATGCCTACGCCCTTCCCAGTCACCCTGACTACTCTATGTCTTTTCAGTTGGGGTTCGTGCATTTGGCACTTCCATTTTTGACCATTGGGTTGATCTTAGTGCAGCTCCGTCTTCGCAAGCAAAAAGCGCCACTTTTTAGTCAAGGACTATTTTTCATCTGGTTGTTTTTAGTTGCAGTTTTTTTGTCCACGCGTTCTTCACAGTTTATTTATGATCTCAATTTGGCAGCCGTGATCAATTTTCCGTGGCGGTTTTTGGAAATAGTCACTCTGGCGGGAGCTGTACTGGCGGGAATAGCCGTAAGTTTGTGCGGAAAATCCAAACTGCTGCCAAGTCTAGTTTTGGTAGTGCTAGCCTTGGTTTTATATTGGCCCACCAGTCGCATCGTCAGTTGGCGTTTGAGTTTCTCTGATTCGGAGTATGGAAAGTTGGTCAAAACCAATATCAATTTCTTGCCCGACACTGAATTTGCGCCCAAAACTGCCCAAATATTGCCATTGCTTGAAGCAAAAGGAGCTAGGAGCGATAGTTCGTTTTTTGCCGGTCGGGAGCTTGAGATGCGCGATTTCCATGAGCAAAACCTGACGTTTACAGCTCAACTTACGACTCCCCAAGTAACCCAAGTTTCCGCCAGCCAATTTGCTTTTCCCGGATGGCAAGTCAAGGTTGACGGAAAAACTGTCACATTGGGGGTGGGTGAATTTGGACTCATCAATTTTAATTTGCCCCAAGGACGACATCTGGTCCGAGTAGAATTTACCGATACACCGATACGCAAAATTGCAAACGTAATTAGTTTGATCGCCGGGACAGTGTGGATATTATTTATGACTCCTAGATTTTGGCGTTTTGGCAAAAGGAAAAAATTGTAGTTGTTTAGCGCAACTTTGACCTATCTTGTATATGCCCACTGCGGTAATCATTGTGATTACCGGTACAAGCGGTAGATAATAACGCTCAAACTTGAAAGGAATATACAATAAAAATGAGCTGAATAATACTCCAAACCAGACCAGAAGAAAGGATGTAGACTGTTTTGACCGTTTCTCTTGTGCCATAAAAAGGCATAGACAAAAAAGCCCAATTAAAAAAACTATTGCGGAAATCAACGGTAACAATAGTATCGTATTCCATTGTCCGGGCAAGATAAACGCATTCCAAATGTCGATAAACCGTTCCACAGGAGTCAGTAGAGCAATATTTTGGTTAATGGAAATACTGTATTTTTGCAACCCTACTTGAAAGAGTTGCCAATCGGAAAACCAGTGGGTAAAGGCTGAAAATGAGGCCCAAAATACCGGATTCAGCGCGTATACAATTCCTACCATGACTCCGGTTGTGGCCAGAAAATTTCCTACTATACGAGTGTAAATCGCTTTATACTTCCATTTCGGTTTAAGTAGTAATTTTAGATTAAATAAAACGCTCAGGACGAGAAATAAAAAGAAAGTTAGGATTCCATATGTTTTGGTGGAAATAGCCATACCAAAAAGTACTCCCCAAAGGCCGGCGGTTAAAGGTTGAAACGTCGTAAAGATGTTCTGTTCACGACTTAATTGTTGCGTCATTAAGAGTACACAAAAGAGCATAAGTAAAAGTAGTAAGCTGTCCGGCATGGCGCGGTTGGTTGACTGTTGAAAAAGAGGGTTAAACAGAGTAAGCAGTGCGGTAAAAAATCCAATGGTGGAATTAAATAAACGCCGTCCAATAAAATATATAAGTATTAAACTGCTGATGCCGGCCCACATCGCGGGCATACGCGCCCAAAACAAAATATCTTTTTGTGTTTGATTGAGTGCTTCAAGTCCGGAGATAAACATGAGACCACCCCAACCCGGACAGCCAAAAGCTGTAAAACCCGCCGATCCGTATTTGGGGTATATCCAGATACCAAGCAAGTATTTTGCAAATTGAGGGTTAAGCCTTTGGACTGTATCTTCGGTCCAGACTCCACTATTCCATCTGCTCTGGGTCAATTCTCCCCAGACTCGGGAATTACAGATCCAGGAAACCTCGTCGAAGTAATAAAGGTTGGTTGTGCGTTTGGGTTCAAGTACCGTAAGACTAACGATAAATAGAAAAATAAGCAGAAAATATTGTGCATATTTATTTGCAGTGACCTGATTTTTTAAACGAAAATCTTTCATAACGATGAATCAGCGATTTATTTTGTACACCACAAATTTCTGATTTGCGTAGACGAGGTTGAGAGTTGATGAAGTAAATTTACCACGGTCGCTACTTGGGGCCACCAGGTAATTGACCGCAACATCGGTAGATTTAATTAGGCTTACGTTTCCTTCAAGGACTTGTTTGACTAGGGTTTCGCGCTTACCGTAGTCGATTCCATGCACCCAAAGATGCCCTGGATAGCCCAAGTAGACACTTCTGCCAGTCAGACCCGGCACTGGGTGATTGGGCCAAGGGTCAACTAAGAAAACGTCGGTTGGTCGGGTGTTAGTTTTTACCCAGGCCACTAGTTCCAAATCCTGTTTATCGTAGATCGTATATTCAGTATTGGCTAGATATGCAAGAGACAGTATTCCAGAGGCGGTGAGGGAGAAGAGGAGGACTAGTACAAAAAGTCCTCTCGTCATTCTGGCAAGTCCGCCTCTGGCGGACGCGTCCGGAATCTGGATTCTGGAGTCGTCCCGCTGTGCGGGACTCCCCAGAATGACAGATAAGCAGTGGCCCGCGGGGATAGACAGAAAGAGAAATACCCAACTAAACAGCTTGATGTTGTCCCAGTCCCATGGTTGGAAAATCACCAGGTTGGCTATGATAAACATCGCAAATGCGGGTACAAAAATTATGCGTTTATTTTTGGGCAGCAGCAAAAATCCAATTAACGCCAAAGGAATGAGAAGCCCTGTATTGCGCCACCAAAAAGCCAAGAAATGTTCGCCTGCGATCCAACCTGAAGTCAAGTGGATAAATGCTGCTTGTGTCACTTGGCCGCGGAACCAGAGAAGAGCCGGTAGAGCTAGAAGTAGAGCGATGGTATAAATAAAAATAACTCCTCCTAACCTCCTCTTAAAAAGAGGAGGAATCAAAATTCCCTCTCTTCGCAAGAGAGGGTCAGGGTGAGTTAGTTGTAACGAAGGAAGTATGGTCCATATTCCGACCGCTAACCCAAAAAAGATAAACGTGTGCGTATGCCAAAGCGGTAGAATACCCAGAAGAAAACCGATGAGAATTAAGAATTTGGAATTATGAATTGCGAATTGCGGAAAGATTCTAGATTGTCTCGCGGAGTCAGATTTAGTTTCGCTAGATTTTATGGTTAGATGATTAAATGGTTGGATGGCTAATACGGCAATCAGAAGTCCGATGACGAGGCCGGGGAGAAACGAGCGCTCGGGGAAGATGAGGCCGGTTAGGACGTTGTGTAAATTGTATCCGGGTAAATTATTGGTGTATTCGCGGTTAACTAGCCAACTACTAGACTGTTTGACATCTTGGAGATATTTGGTAAACCCCAAACCCCAGCCCAGGAAAAAAATCAGCAAGGCAAAAAAAGCTGTTAGGTTACCCGTCATCCTGGCTTGTTCAGAATCAAAACGAAAAAACAGATTCTGGACGCGTCCGCCAGAGGCGGAATTGCCAGAATGACGTAACTGAGTAGCACCTACCTTTTTGGCTAAATAATAGAAAAGAGCCACAAAAGCCAAAAAATAGATGAGCTGTGGCAAAATAAAACTAAACCGCAGATTCATCCCAAGTTTGACGAGACTAGCTGAAAATAGGTTTACCAGAAACGGATAGCGAAGTTGGATCGAAGCAAATAGGGGGTTTTGCGGCGGTAAACCTTGAGTGACTAAACTCATGGCATAGGATAAGTGGAGTGCTGTGTCGCCGTACAAGCCTTCTCCGCCGGTAGTCAGACCAAACTCGGTTGGAGTAAGCACTTTGGTCCAGAAAATAAACGTCACCACACTGCCGATCGTAATCAGGATTAACCATAGCGGCCAACGGTTTTTAAGTATCCGTTTGATGGATCCGGAAATCTGGCTCCGCCAGACGAGTTCAGGATGACGAATTAGAGTGAGTTGGGATTTGTCTTGCCGCAGCATGTCCGTAAAGAATTTTGGGGATGGTTTTAGCAGATAACTGATAAATAAAAGTATGAATTCAACTAATGCTGCAATACTGATCGAAGTTAGATTAAACCCTAAAATCAGACTGACTAAAAGTGCGATTTGAGTAAAGACAATTATCCCAAAAGCCGGGCCGACAAGTAATTTCAAAAAGCGGGGGAAAGGGAAAATCAGCCAGCTTAGGCCAATGCCGATTAAACTCACCAAAATCAAAAACAGCGAACTCAAAAAATTCATGTATCATCATGAGTTACGCAATGATTTGTTGTTTAGATTGTCATTGCGAGCGAAGCGAAGCAGTCTCAAGAATATTAGATTGCCGCGTCGGGACGTACCGTCTGGTACATCCCTCCTCGCAATGACGCACTGCGTAAGTCTTGGTATAATGCTGATTATACGGCATGTAACGTGTAGTATGTAACATATAACGTTTTGTGCAAGGGTTAGACCCTATCATAAATTATGCTAGGTACAGTTTTTTTATTTATTACAAGTTTGATTGTTGGAAAAGCGCTTTTTAAATTTCTTCGAATCCAGTTACAGGTCCAGTGGGTGGGTGAGTTGGTAGTTGGTATCGTTGCCACAACCCTTATTTTATTCTTCTTAGGATTTGTGTTTCCACTTAACAGCGTGGTTCTTGGAATTGAATTGGGAATTTGTACTCTTCTGGCTTTGTCATTCCTGCGCCTACCAAAGGCTGGTCGTCCTTTGGACGAAAAGCAGGAATCTATTCAAATGGATCCCCGCTTTTCCGCCAGAGGCGGACAGGCAGCGGGGATGACAAAAAATGTTGTCGGGACGTTAAAGAAAATCAATGTTAAGAATGTACTTCTTTGGACCTTCTTTATAGTTTTGGTGGTTTGGTTGTTTGGGCGAGCACTATATGTATCCAATACCGGGCAAATTACTGCCGGAGACAGGCTGGTGTGGACTGACTGGCCGGTACATTTATCCATCGCCAGTTCATTTGCCTGGGGTAAAAACTTCCCTCCGCAAAATCCCAACTTCGCCGGCATCCCGCTCGTTTATCCCTTTTTTGCCGATTTCCTCTCTGGTATTCTGTTAGTCTTGGGTGCGAGCTATCCGCTAGCTTTTGCTGTGCCCGGTGTGGTATTAACGCTAGCCTTTTTTGGGCTGTTTGTAGGTTTGGCGCGAGAATTTTTTGATAAGTCTGATAACACAAATAAGACGTATATGAGTTTTGGAGCGCTTTTTTTGTCTATATTTTGGGGTGGGTTGGGCTGGGTGTATTGGCTGGCAGAAGTTTTTAGCAACGAAACGCAGTTTGTTTCCCGGCTTCTTGCTCCAATTCGCGAATATACGTTTTGGCAAGAGAAGGGTTTGTGGTTTTTTACCTTTTTGTACTCGGAAATATTACCTCAACGGGCATTTTTGTTTGGTTTGCCGATATTTTTTTTAGTGTTGTGGTTATTATGGAAAGGATGGTCCTGCGGAGCAGGATCCCGCTTCGCGGGAGATATGGGTTTTGCAAAGCAGAATTCAGGCACTAGAGGCTTACAATATTATGTGGTAGCCGGAGTATTTGCGGGTATCTCGCCATTTTTCCATACGCATACGTTTTTGAGTCTCTGGTTTTTGACGCTAACGATGTTTGGATTGGGTGGGATTGGGGTGATTTTGGTAAATAAGGGTGATAAGAGAAATCAAGGACTAAGAAAAAGGTATTTGGAAGCGGGGTTTTTGTTTTTTCTGCCGTTTGCAGCCTTGACTCTAGTACAACTGCCGCTATTTCACAGCCAGTTTAAATCATTGCCGTTTGAATTCGGTTGGATGAAGGGTAGTGAAAACTTTTTCCTCTTCTGGTTCAAAAACACCGGACTGTTTATTCCGCTGGTACTTCTGGGTCTATGGAAAGGGAAATTTGGAAAATTGGAAAGGTTGGTCGGGGTTTCGAGTTGGGCACTTTTTATACTGCCCAACTTGTTTCGGTTTGCGCCGTGGGGATATGACAATCTCAAGATATTTACATATTGGTATTTATTAAATGCGCCATTTGTGATGGGAGCGCTAATTTGGATGTGGAATCTACGACGTATACGTTTTATAAATCGTATAGGAGTAGTGTTGATTTTTGTATCGTTGACACTATCCGGAGTAGTTGAGGTGGGTAGGCTCCTTGATACCGGGCGGATGCAGATCGGTTTGTGGAGTCAAGAAGATCAGAAAATAGCCCAAGAAATCCGCCAAACAACTTCTCCCGATAGCGTTTTCTTAACCGCAGCCATCCACGATCATCCGGTAGCTACTTTGGCCGGACGCAAAATCGTCATCGGATTTCCGGGCAATATGTGGTCTTGGGGTATTGTCGGTTGGAGTGAGCGGGAACAGGATGTGCACGCGATGTACCGAGGTGGCGAGACTGCCCAAGCTTTGTGGCGCAAATACGGCATCAGTTACATCGCGGTAGGAGATCGTGAACGCTATTTTGAGCCGCAGCTTAATGAAGGCTTCATTGCCCAACACGCCGATTTGCTACTGGAAAATGGCGGAAACAAGATATATAAAATAAAATGACTTTAATAATTACTACTTTCTTGTTCAGCCAAGAAAGTAGTCAAAGGGAGGTTGCCATACGGTACCTCCCAAAGAAAGCTGCCCCGTGGAGGTTTGCCCTGCCTGCCGGCAGGCAGGTTGTTTTTCTAACTGCGCTCGCATCGGGAGGAACACCTCGGGTCATCCGCCTCCGCCAGTTGGCGGATGGCGGAGACCGTTTCCTCACCTTGCTCGCTTGTAAGAAAAACTACGCAAACACTCCAAAGGGAAATACAAAACTAGCCAAAACACATCAAGAGCGATAAAGAATGACAAATACCGGAACGACTAAACGGTTAGAGCTATATATCACTTTGGTGATAGTTTTACTATCATTTCTCATTCGTGTGATCAGATTGGATATTCCTCACGACTGGTCGTTTGATGAAGTGTACCATGCACTTTCGGCTGAAGCTTATGCCCTCAATGATCCCAGAGGCTATGAATGGTGGAATCCCAGCCCCAAAGACCTAGCCTGGGAGTGGCTGCACCCGCCATTTGGGAAACTGATGATGGGGTTATCGATCAAACTTTTGGCTAAGCCCTATATTCCGGAGTCCAAGTCGGCGCCTTTAGCTGGGGCGACGACTTTTGCTTGGCGCTTTCCTGGTACTATTTTTGCCGCACTTACCGTGTGGTTACTCATTATCTTCGGTTCAAAACTGTTTAACAACTTTTGGATCGGGGCGGTGGCCGGAGGACTCTACGGCCTTGATGGACTATCTTTTGTGCAGTCCCGCACCGGAATGAATGATATTTATATTGCGTTTTTTGTGGTGCTGGTGTTTTATAGGATTTTTAGGTTAGTGCATGATTATTCTTCGAGCGAGCCGAAGGCGAGTCGAGAAGTAATGTCATCCTCGACTCCGATCGAGGATCTAGATTCCCGCTTTTCCGCCAGAGGCGGATCGACCTTTGGCCGACGCGGGAATGACAAATTCAAAAATTCTCAATCCGTCAGCAGGTGGACTCGAACATTAGGAAACCTCTTTTGGCTTGGTCTAGCATCCGGACTGGCAGCTTCGACCAAATGGACCGGATTTTATGCGGTGGGGATCGCTTTTGTGTGGGGGATTCTCTTTTTTGCTAAAAAACGTGACTGGAAAGGGCTGTTTTACGCAATTTTCTTTCTCGGGTTAATTCCTCCTCTAATTTACGTTTTATCTTACGGTCAATGGTGGTTGCAAGGCCATACTTGGAAACAATTTTATGAGCTGCACCAGCAAATCTGGTGGTACCAGACCGGCCTCAAAGCCACCCACGGCTATCAATCTCAAGCCCTGACTTGGCCGTTTCTTTACCGGCCGGTGTGGTTTTACGTCAAATACCAGGATGTCATCGAAAACGGGCAAAAGCTGCTATATATTGGCAATATTTATACCATGGGACATCCGTTTATCTGGTGGGCGGGGTTGGTCGCTATCGGCTATGGGGCCTGGCAGATGCTTTTGGGTATCTGGCAGCGGATAGAAGGGGGAGTGAAAAAAGCAAAAGACCTCTTACCTTTGGGAATATTGTTAGTCGGCTATTTTAGCATGTTTCTGCCCTGGACCTTTAGTCCGCGGATCATGTTTCTTTACCACTATCTGCCGAGCGTGCCGTTTTTGTGTTTGCTGCTGGCCTATGGTCTTAACCAAGTAAGACGTATAAGTCGCATAGGTCGGATAGGAGTAAATATCTATCTTATTTTAGTTGTCATCGGCTTCGTCTACTTTTACCCGCAATGGGCAGCACTGCCACTTCCCCAAAAGTGGGTCGACCAGTATTACTGGCTGCCGAGTTGGAAATAGATACTTACATAGTAGTAACTGATGTCTTTTGCTATAATAAATGTATTATAGTAGTTTCTGATTAAAACTCTCCTAATCCCACACATTTTCTAAAACACTTTTAGATAGATTGATATCTTTTATCATAAAAAGATATTGACAATTAAAATCACCCCTTATCTCTTGAAAAACAGCTTCAGATCAATTAAAATCAACACTTCGGAAATTAACTCTAATGCATTATGTTTTATGGAGATTATTTAACTCCACAGACGACTTCCCTAAAAGATGCTTTTTTGAGGCGTGGTTGGCAAGTAGAAGAGGTGGGATCGAGGCAGGCGCCGTTAGTCAAGGTTCGTCGAGGGGCAAAATTTGGTTGTGGTGACGGGCGAAATCCAGATCTTGGGCCAGCACTTTTTGGAAGTTTCTGGGGAGTCATGGCGACACTTACCGGCGGAGAGAGTTTAGGTGCCGAAAGGGCCAAAATCGCAATCAGAGATTTGGGTTATCAACCTACTATTCACGGTGATGAACACGGTGAGTTTGCTTGCGGATTTTTCGAGAAGTGGATGCATGGAAAGTTACCAGGTGTTTACCAGCCTAACTTCAATGAAAACGAGTTGCCGCATATTTTAGATAGGGTGACGCGAGTCAGGTATCGCGATAAACATCAGGAAAGAGAGTTGTGGTTAAACCCCGTATCTAGTACTACCATAAGGCCCGATACTAGGCGTTTCCGGGTGGATTTGTGGTTTGGAGAAGCCTTGGGGATACCACGGGAATCGTTGATCGATACAAGCATCATAGTCGTTGAGCTACTAAGTCAAGTAAGAACTGCCAAAATCATTGTTCCAGCTTAGAGCCTGTTTGTAAAGTCCATATTTGGCTATAATTGCCCACATTCGGTTGCAAACCATTCACCGTTCGTCACTGTATCACGCTGGATACAGCTCCTCACGCTTCATGATTTTCGCTCGAACGTGGACAATTCTATCTCAAAAGAAACTTTACAAACAGGCTCTTAACCCCTTGCAGTTGTAGCTAGCAATTCGTATAATCCAAATAATTATGGCGCATAGTTGTAGTACACTGGTAGCTACTTGTATTGATTTTCGCTTTCAAAAGGCGTTTGAGGCGTGGATGAATCGGGAAGTGGGAGTAGGTAACTACGACCGGGTAGCCTGGGCCGGCGGCGTGAAAGACTTGGGGAGCCTACTAAACCAGCTCGATATTTCCGTGCGGTTGCACCATATCCAAAAAGTCATCTTAGTAAACCATGAAGACTGCGGAGCCTACGGAGCCGCCGGAACTTTGGCTAAGCATGAGGAAGATCTTCAGGCGGCTGCTACAAAAATTGCGGAACTTTATCCCCAGCTTCAAGTTGAGCTGTACTTCGCCAGGCTCAACGGAAATATCGAAAAAGTCAGTTAACCTCTATATTTTTAATTATGGTCAATCCAGATTCATTTGCCCGTCGTGAGGCTAGTCCAAACGGAAAAATCGTCTTCAGATGTCCAGATTGTGGTTGGAATAAAGTGGTAGAGATAAGTATTGGTAACCCTTACTCCGAGGCTAAATTGGCCGAAATACAAGCATCACATTTGAGATTCCAACCAGATTGTCAGGGAAATATCGTCTCCACCCCAGCACCAAAAGCTGCCAGCCATAATTAGTTTTCCAATAAATACAGCCTCTTTTGTCTTATGAGTTACGCATTATTCAGTTACTTAAATTGTCATTGCGAGCCGAAGGCGAAGCAATCTCAACCACATTGATTTAGAGATTGCCGCGTCGGGACGTACCGTCTGGTACATCCCTCCTCGCAATGACATAATGCATGAGTCCTGTTGCTTTTTAGGTGATCCGTGTTATAATTATAGGATACTATGGATTACAGAGGACCAGAACACTTTTCGCTTCCGGGCCATTCGTCCCGGTTAGAGGGATTAAAACAGATGGCAAGGATGCAGCCAGGAATAATTCCAGGCCAACGTTTAGGACATATTCCTGACGGGCCGCCTACGCCAACGGCTCCCGGTGAGAAACCACCGTGGCAACACTATGGTGACTGGTTTGTAGCTACATCCAAAGATTATGGAATCAAAGATGGAAAGAGGGATATAATGGTTCAGGTCCAGTTATTAAAAACCCTACCTTTTGGAGAACCACAGTTAAGAGTATGGGAAATAGGTGAGCAAATACTGCATACAGTGCCAAATCCAGATGGACCAGGTACTTTGGCTGATAGGTCTGATGCCAGAGAAATTTTAGCCAGGCTCACCAGTGGTCAGGGTGACAGTAATTGTAAAATAAACTCTGATGGAAGCATCGAATTTATAAATGGTAAGGAATTTTGTTTTTATAAAGCGCAGCCTTTTTCAGATCCGGAGACACCCACCCCGCAAGCGCTTGTACCAAGTCATAGGGCTCCTGAAACTAATTCCAAAACAAATGATCTGGTGACTCCTGAATCCTTGGCTATTAGTTTGGCTGTTTTGGGTTCAGCGGCCGGAATGGCATTTTTAGCTTTAAGGCGCCGTTTTTCCGGACCTCATTTTGGTCCGAGTGCACCGTCTCTAGCTCCTAGGACTCCATCCGTACCGACGCAACCAGCTAATCCTATAAGACCACAAATAAGAAAAGGTGTAGAAGAACCCCAGCGACCGCCCGGAAGTATGAAAATTAGTAATCAAGAAATAAATAGGGTGTTTGACGGCATTGATCGTAATCTAGAACCAGATAATAGCCAAATTGTTCCATTTCGAGTAGTTCTTGGTAGAGATGGTTTAGATATAAAGTGTGATATAGTAGGGCATCCTGAAAATTTAGACAGATTGCTTGGAAAAAAGCCGGTTAACGGCTTTATTCTAGCCGAAAAAACTGGAAATCCAGACGGGCATTTTATTCTTCATTTTATTAAGTTTGCTAATTCAAAAGAAGGTTAACCGGTCGGCTTGGGTGTTTGGTAGCTAGAGGACCAACTCACGAAATAGTCCTCAAATCAGGGTAATATTTTTTGAATTATTTTCTTGGTTTGGATATGCCTTGACTTGGAGGATTATTAATCGCGCCAACTACTACATCTCTTAAAATGCGTGTACATTCTTTTATGTCCACCCGTGAATGATTTGAGCTGACTCGACTATCGCCAAAAACTTCTAGTTTAGCTTCTCTGATGAGTCTGAAAGACGTTTCTTGGCCTTGATATTGGCCGTAATGATCCCAAGTTTGCCATACTGCTGTCTCTAAATCTTCAAGAGCATGGTTTAAATCAGCTATCTCAGCTCTTTTGCCGTCATCAAGGTTATATAGAAAAAGTTTGTCAGTAGCCTCGATGAAAGCAGTTACCAGTTTATTGTATAAAGGGTTTTCCTTACGTTTATCTTTTTGACGTCCGCGGAGGGCTGGAGATTTGTCACTTGTTGTACTGGTTGGTGTTATTTGAAAACGAACTTCAGTACCACCAACTTGAAAATTGAATTCAATTGGTGTTGTTTCAGCTTTTACCATTTGATTTAATTATAATCCATTATGCAAGGGGTGATGCTTTGACGTCGCGAAGGGCCAATGGCCCTGTGGCGATCCCCGATCTAGTCGGGGATTGCTTCGCTACGCTCGCAATGACAAAATAATAGCGGAAGTGTGAACTGTTACTGCTTTGACCTTAGTCCAAGTCGCAAGTGGTGTGTCGAATCAAGCGAGACTTCCTGTGGAAATATAACTCATTCATGTTACGCACTCGTCATTCTGGTAAGCGTTAGCGTATCCAGAATCCGACGAGCCGTTAGATTCTGGACACTTGTCCGCCTTTGGCGGAAGCCAGAATGACGGCTCTGCGTAAGGTGAGTAATTCAGTGGTTGGTTGACAAGATTGTATTAACTATGGTAGCCTTTATTTAAGACATCAGATTGGGGATTGGGACGTATTATGTCTAAGTCTAAAATAAGAAGACGGAAAACAAGGAGTTACCGCGGGCGACGACCGGTCGTTTTTAAAACCCCACTCTTTATAGCCATTGGTGTAGTATTTTTAGCTTTACTACTATTTAAACTCTACCAAATCAACAACGGCAACACCCTTTCTGTTTCTTCCACCAAACCAAATATTGTGGTATTTATGGCTGATGATTTGGACAAGGCTCTTTTTGATCGAATGTATGCAGAAGGATTCCTGGATAACATCAAAAACTATCTTGGGACTCAGGGTACCACTTTTAACAATGCTTTTCATTCAACTTCCTTGTGTTGCCCCGGAAGGGCTACTTTCTTTAGCGGCCAATACTCGCATAATCACCGGGTATTCGATAATATCAATACTCCTGAAGCTCCGGGAAGTGTCACAGCTTTTAATGATGATTCCACTTTAGTCACTTGGTTAAATGATGCGGGATACTTGACCGTCAATATCGGTAAATACCTCAATAACTATGGAACAGATAGTAGTAAACCCGTCACCGACCCGCGAAACCCCGCCTATAAACCACCCGGTTGGGACTATTGGCATTCCTTGATCACTTATAACATGTATAACTACAAAATGAGTGCCAATGGAGTCGTCAAAACCTACGGATCAACCGAAGCTGATTATCAAACTGATCGCATCAAAACACTGGCGAAAAACTATATCAATGGTTTTGAAGCAGCAGATACCACGCCCTTTTATATGATGGTGACGCCGTTTGCGCCTCATCAAGAGATTGGCACTGGAGCTTTGACGACTGGATGTAGTGCATTTGCTTGGAAGTATGCTGCACGTCCCGCAAATCGGCATGCAAATTCTCTTTCATCCTGGACACTGCCTTTTTCAGAATCGTTTAACGAAGTTGATTTGTCAGACAAACCACCTATTATACAAGCTCAACCACAACTGACATCACAAGAACAAGATTGTGCAAATTTTCAATATCGCAAGCGGGCTGAGAGCATGAGAGCGTTTGATGATTTGGTTGGTGAGGTAGTCAATACCTTAACCACCAATGGTGAGATTGAAAATACCGTACTCGTTTTTACTTCAGACAATGGTTATTTCTTAGGTGAACATAGGCTATGGGGGAAAATCATCGGCTATGAAGAAAGTTTGCGAAATGTGTTAATCATCCGTGCGCCAGGCATACCGGCCGGACAGACTGTAGATCAATTTGTACTGAGTAATGACATGGCTCCGACATTGACTGAATTGACAGGTACTATCATACCGGTGAGTGCTCCGGCAGTCGATGGCCGGTCGTTGGTGCCACTTTTACAAAACCCCAATCTGAGTGATTGGCGCAAACGCTTTTTGTTTGAATATCAAGGCGCGGCAGCTCATAATGGTGT
>LCEX01000026.1 GCA_000995415.1 Candidatus Gottesmanbacteria bacterium GW2011_GWC1_43_10 | reverse complement strand
AAAGATAATTAATTCATTGGCAAAGGCAACACTTTTGAGCATCGCGGCAAAAGAAGAAAGAGAGTCGCCGGGTGCGATTTGGGTACTAACGGAGAGGGTCATTTCGCCTCCCTGGCTATCCCTAGATAAGTGGGAGTAGTTACTAAGATCTTGTAATTGGGTGGGACAAGTTTTGCATCATCTTGGGCAATCAAAGAGATAAACGAGTGGTTTGATTCCCATAAAGCTCTGAACTTGTCTACGTCGTAATAGAACTCAACGGAACCCTGGTAATAAAAGGGTACCGATGGCATCCCGCCGTAGCGGAAACTGGAAGTAAGGCGAGCAAAAGAAGGCAAGAGAGCTTCCGCTAGGCGCTCTGAGGGCGGGACGAGGACGGCAAGAGTGGTGATGAGAACTGCGTAGAGAAACAAGGACATGAGGCCCGAGCCTTGAGGGAGATAGGGCTTAATATAATTATTCACCAAGTCCTGGATCACATTGTTCCACGCCAAAGCTGCGACCAACCCAAAACCGCTGGTTGTCAGTGTTGCCATTTGTTTAAGAATTGCCAGATGTAGCTTCCGTTCTTGACTAATTTTTGCCATTGTACTATGTATTATACTACTTGAGGGAAAAAAGCGGGAAATAAGTCAAAACTCAAAAGGTAAAAGTCAAAAATACAAGTTAAAATTCAAAATTTACTTAATCTGCTCCTTTTTACTTTTGATATGCACTTTTGCATTTTGCATTTTGCATTTTGCATTTTGACTTTTGAATTTTTACCATGTATCAACCCAAATTCACTATCACCAATAAGATTTTAAAAAATATCGGTATTTTTGAGGCCGCGCGGGAAGTGATCGTGAATGCGCCATTGGTGCCAGCTTGGGAAGCCAAATTCAGAGAAGAAGCGATCATCCGTACAGTCCACCACGGGACGCATATTGAGGGTAATGCTTTAAATTATACCGAAGCAGCCAAAGTGGTCACTGGCCAGGAAGTGGTGGGTAGAGCCAGAGACATCCAGGAAGTTTTAAATTATCGACGGGTGCTGGAGTTTATTGACCGGTTTCATGAAGCAGAGCAAAAACGGCAGATGATCACCACCACTGATAGTGAGCAAGAAAAAGATTTGATCAATCAGACCCAAGGCAAAATCACCGAAGACGTAGTTTTGTATTTACACCAACTGATCGTGGAGCGGATTTTGCCGCCGGAAAATTGTGGTAAGTACCGCCAAATCCAGGTGGTAGTCAAAAATAACCAAACCGGTGAAATCACTTTCCGGCCGCCGCCGGCTCTGGAGGTCCCGTTTCAGGTCAAGGCATTTTTGGATTATTTAGTCCAAACTTCAGCTGATATAGTCCATCCGGCAATCAAAGCCGGGATCACACACTACGAGTTGGTAAGGATTCATCCATTTACCGACGGTAACGGCCGGGTAGCCAGAGCGGTAGCGACTTTGAGTCTGTTTTTGGATGGCTATGACACCAAAAAGTTTTTTGCGCTCGAAGAGCATTATGATCGGGATGCCATCAAGTACTATACTTGTTTGCAAAGTGTGGAGAGAAATCAAGGGGAACTGACGGAATGGCTCGAATATTTTACCGAAGGGTTGGCGATCGAACTTACCCGAGTCAAAGAAAAAGTCCAGGCTTTGTCCCGGGATCTCAAGCTCAAATCCGATCTTGGAGGGCAGCAAGTGACATTGACTCCCCGTCAGATCAGAATCATGGAATATATCCAAAATGCCGGTTTTTTGCAAAATAAAGCTTTTTTTGAAATTTTTCCCATGGTTTCGGAAGATACTATACTTCGAGAGTTGAAAGATTTGCTCGATCGGGGGATAATAAGAAAAGAAGGGGTAACCAAAGGCGCTCGTTATGTCTTGCGCTAAATATATTTATTAAATATGACGGCCCAACCGGAAATCTTATACGCCACACTGATTTTGCCATCTTTATTTGCGGTTACCTTGATTGGTGAGGGAGTGAATAAAATCACTAAACATGAATCAGGGACAGTGTCACTTCTCGTGGGATCGATCTTTTTGGCTATCATTGTGGGTGCATATTTTCTGGTGCTGCGCAAGTGAGTATGAATTTTGCTGAACTTTCCACATATTTTGAACGCCTGGAGAAAACCACTTCGCGAAATACCATCACCGAAATACTGGCTGAGCTTTTCAAAAAATCTACTCCCGATGCAATTGGTAAAATCTGTTACTTGCTTCAGGGTCGCGTAGTCCCTCTTTTTGAACCAATTGAATTTGGCGTGGCTGACAAAATGATGATGCGGGCCATTGCCTTGGGGTTATCCATTGAGGTAAAAACGGTTAATGATGTATTTAAAAAATTGGGAGACATCGGAAGTGCAGCCGAGTTTTTGAAAAAGGCAGGCAAAAAATCCCACTTGGCACAACAAACATTTCTTGACGTGGGTAACACGATTAAAAACGAGAAACTTCCGATTACTGATGTTTTTGACCACTTTGTCAAAATTGCTAAATCAACTGGTCCCGGATCACAAGATGAAAAAATAAAACTCCTCGCGGAGTTGATTCGCGTGGCCGAACCGCTTTCAGTCCGCTATTTAGTCCGGATTCCTTTGGGGAAAATGCGCCTGGGGTTTTCCGATATGACTATTTTGGATGCTTTGTCTTGGATGCTGAAAGGAGACAAGTCGTATAAGAAAAAAATAGAAGCCGCATACAATGTCCGACCGGACTTGGGATACATCGCCCAAACAGTGAAGGCTCGGGGCATGGATGGATTGCGTCATGTCACGCCCAAAGTTGGGACGCCAATTATGATGGCCCGGGCCAACAGACTGACCTCAGCGGTTGAAATTTTTGAAAAGATTGGTAAATGCGCGGTGGAATATAAGTATGATGGGTTGAGGTTGCAGGTACATTATGTAAAAAGCGAAAAGCGAAAAGCGAAAAGCGAAAAGATAAAAATGTTCTCGCGGAATTTGGAGGATGTGACACCCATGTTTCCGGATATTGCTGAAGCCGTTAAACTTCAAACAGAAGCAGACGAAGTGATTTTTGAAGGTGAAGTGGTGGCATACAATCCCAAAACCCATGTATTTGTGCCGTTTCAGGAAACCATGCAGAGAAAAAGAAAATATGATATTGCAGCTAAGGCTCTCGAAATCCCGGTCAAACTATTTGTGTTTGAACTGTTGTACGTGGATGGAATTAGTTATTTAACCAAAACATATGAGGAGCGGAAGAAAAAGTTAAAATTAATTATTAAAACCTTTAAAGATTCCCGCTTTCCACCAAAGGCGGACAGGCGCGGGAATGACACAACAGGGTCAACCATTGTCTATGCTCAGGAGAAAGTCACTCAAAATGAAACTGATGTTGAAGACATGTTTGCCGAATCAGTGAGTCTTCATTTTGAAGGCATTATCGCCAAAAAGTTGGACGGCGTCTATGAAGCCGGAATCAGAGGTTGGAACTGGATTAAGTTCAAAAAAGCGATGAGCAAAAAGCTCAATGATACACTTGATGTTTTAGTCATGGGCTACACATTGGGTGAGGGGAAACGAACGGCATTTGGCGTGGGACAATTTTTGACCGGTGTGTATGACCAAAAACAAGATAAATTTATGACAGTCACCAAAATTGGTACCGGGTTGACTGATGAGCAATTTCGGGAATTTATTAAGCGCGTGCACAAACTTAAGTCCAAAGAAAAGCCCGCAACTTACGAAGTAGATACACTTCTTACTCCAGATGTGTGGCTCATGCCCGGACTCGTAGTTGAAGTGTCATCTGATGAAATCACCCGTTCTGCAGTGCATACGGCCGGCCGGGTGATGGAAAAGTCCAAATCAGGCAAAGCTTTTTCGGTCAAAACTCCCGGATTTGCCCTCCGTTTTCCCAGACTTGAAAAATTTCGGGATGATAAACGGCCGGAAGATGCGACCACAGTGACGGAAATCGACTCTCTGTTTAAAAAACAAGGTCAGTAAAAGTGAGTTCATGTTACAATAAATAAATGCACTTATCCGGTCTCACCCAAATAGAAGTTGAGGCGAGACAGAAACAATTTGGGTTCAATGTTTTGCCTCAACCGGCGTTTACCTCAGACTTGACTTTCATCTGGCGACAAATCTCAAGTCCGCTTATATATATCTTGTTTTTAGCTGCCTTGGTTTCATCAGTTTTTCAGCAATATACAGATGCGTTGGTGATAGTGGTGGCGGTAGTTATAAATACCGGCTTAGGCTTTATTCAAGAAAGAAAAGCCGAGCGAAGTCTGGTAGCTCTTAGACAAATTCTCTCGCCGCGGGCGCGCGTCATCCGGGGTGGGATCCAGCAGGAAATAAATGCCACCCAATTGGTGCCAGAAGATATAGTTTATGTCACAGCTGGAGACAAAATTTCAGCTGATGGAGAAGTGCTGCAAGCAGAAAATTTCTGGGTAAATGAAGCGATTCTAACTGGAGAAAGCGAGCCGGTAGTAAAGAGTTCGAAGTTTCGGCCAAAGGCCTCAACCAACGGCCGATGGGCCTTTGGCCCAGATCCGCCTTTGGCGGACGCAGTTCACAGTTCACAGAAAAACGAAAATTTGCTACCGCAAACTGCCAACCGCGAACTGTTAACTGCTAACTCACGTGTTTTTATGGGGACGGTGGTGACAGCTGGGTTAGCTAAATTTAAGGTGATAGCAATCGGTCAACAAACAGAAGTCGGGAAAATTGCCCAAAGTCTCAAGACTACTCCAGATGCACCTACACCTCTTCAAATACGCTTAAATAATTTAGCGAAGTTTATTACTTTAGTCGTTGGTTTTACCTCACTAATGGTATTTATTACCGGAGTAGTTTTGGGGAAGCATTGGGCGGAAATGCTCACCACCACGGTGGCGATTGCGGTAGCGGCTATCCCAGAGGGGATGGTGGTGGCTTTGACTGTCATTTTGGCTCTGGGGATGCAGCGGATTTTGAAGCGCCAAGCCTTAGTTAGAAACTTAGTTGCTGCTGAGACTTTGGGGACAGTGACGGTGATTGCGACAGACAAAACCGGCACCTTGACTCAAGGCAGACTTCAAGTGGTCAAAGTAGACACGAAAGTTGCGGCAGAACTCTATCGAGCGGTGATTCTGACCAACACTTTGTTAGATCCCATCGAGATAGCTTTGTGGGACTTTGTAAAAACCAAAGTGGCAGATGCACAAGAACTGAAAAACACTACTGTCCCGATGAAAGTTTTACCTTTTGATGCTCAAGAGCGTTTGGCAGCCACTATCTACCCCGATGTGACATATGTCATTGGTGCACCAGAGGTGATCAGTGAGCGAACAAACTTATCGAGTCAAGAGAAAAGCAAGTTGCATAAAGAGATCCAAGCGTGGGGAAATGCCGGTTTGCGGCTGATTGGACTTGCTCGCAAAACGAATTCGTCTGCCCCCTCTTTAGGTTTAGAGCTAAATCAATTAAACGAATTGACTTGGTTAGGACTTGTAGGGCTTGCCGATCCGGTGCGTGAGGGAGTAAAAGAGGCATTACTTGCCTGTAGCAATGCCGGGATCAAGGTCAAAGTCGTCACCGGTGACCACTTATTGACAGCCCAAGCAGTTCTAGGTCAGTTGGGGATTAAGATCACCGATCCGGCAAATCAGATTTTGGAAGGAGCGGAAATAGAGCACATACCGGTCGCAGAATTGGTTAAGCGTATAGAAGAGGTGTTGTTGTTTGCTCGCGTCACACCCGGACAAAAGTTGAAAATCGTGGAAGCGCTGAAACACAAGGGTGAAGTCGTCGCTCTTTTGGGTGACGGCGTCAATGATGCACCGGCCTTGAAACGGGCTGATATCGGCATCGTCGTCAATGAAGCCAGTGATGTAGCGCGAGAAACAGCGGATTTAGTGCTTTTGGATTCCAATTTTGCCACAATTGTCGCGGCCATTGAAGAAGGGCGGGGGATTTTTGCCAGAATCCGCAAAGTGGTGCTCTATCTTTTGGCCAATTCTTTCTCAGAAGTCATTTTGGTATTTGGGGCCTTGATTTTGGGTCTACCTTTGCCAATTGGAGCAGCCCAAATTTTGTGGATCAATATTTTAAGTGATGGTTTTCCATCACTGGCTTTGACATTTGAAGCCAAAGAGTCAGGACTACTACGGCACAAGCCGCTTTCGTCTCTGGCGCCGCTTTTGGATACACGAAGAAAAGTGTTGACTGGAATGATCAGTTTAACTATTGGTTTAATCAGTTTATTTACCTTTATCTTTAGCTTTAGCCAAACTCATGATTTACTGCTTGCTCGGAGTGTTACTTTTTCTACTCTAGGTTTAAGCTCTTTGTTTTATATACTGGCGGTGAGGAATATCCGCCTGCCCTTATGGCGTGACCATCCTTGGCATCACAAATTGATCATCCTGTCTATTGCTTTGGGAGTATTGATGCAGGTGGGAGCAATTTATTTGTCTTCCCTACAAGTCATTTTGCACACCACCAGTTTTGCTCCGCTGTGGTGGGTGGGGATAGTCATGGCCGCAGTGTTTGTAGTGGGAGTAGTTGAACTAGTAAAATTATTTTATACCGATCGCATTTAAAAATTTATCGTGTATGTCAATATATTTCATCATCGAGTAAGATTTTTTATAAAGATCTTACAAATTTAAAAAAGATCGGTCTAAGTATCATCTTATGCGCATGCCCAAATTATTCCAAGATCAATCCGGCTCCCTCCCCCTTGCCCCTCTCCTCCTCATCACTCTCTTTGCTATCACCACCTTCCTGATCGCCCAACGGTTGCAGACTGAAAGGCAGGAACTTAGGGGTAGAGCTTTCTCCACCTGTGGGGAACTGACTAGTTCCTTGGCCTGTGGGGATACCCCAGGCTGCAGTTGGCAAATAGTCAATCATGGCATCTGTAGCGGTACTCCTCCTTGCCAATCAGGCTGCAGTACTAGAGACGAACAGGCTGATTGCCTGTCCACCTGGGTAGACTTCCAGTGTACCAATGATCATCCCGGGTGCATCATCCAAACCACTACCACCACGACATCTCGAAACTGTACAGATTTTAATACCAACGAAACAGCTTGTAACAATACTTCAGGTTGTACTCCCCAATACTCGACCTGCAGCAGTCTGGTTTACGGTGTCTGTCCCACCGGCTGCACCTTAGTCCCAGGTACTGCCCGTTGTACCGGAGCCTCCTGGTGCAGTGGTAAATCCGAAACCTCCTGCAACCAAGATCCTGATTGTGAATGGATACCAGGTACCTCTCCTAGTTGCACAGGCCAACACTATACTAACAGCTGCCTAGGTAACTATGACTCCGTCTCCATCTCAGAACAATGTAGCGGTACCTACGCAACCGGAGCCCAGGAATGTAGCGGTAGTTATCCCATCTACGGGTGTACCGGAAATCCTACTGTATTTCCTTCACCACTACCTTCTCCCACACCAGTTACCTACACCTGCAACGATCGAACCGGAACCTGTTCCCAAGATACGACAGGTCACGGCTCCTTTTCTTCACTTTCCTTTTGCCAAGCCAACTGTCTAGCCACTGGTCCTACCCCAACCCCATCTCCTTTAACTAGTTGTGAAGAGAATGGGGGGAAGTGTGTTGTTGACAGCAATACTTGTACCCAGGAGGACGGAAAAGAAGTCACAAATCCCTTACCTTATTCTTGTGCAGTTAGTGAAAAATGCATGCCTGAGGCAGCAATTTGCAGTTTGCCTACTGCAACTTTACCCTTATGTCGAAATGAATTTAATTGTACTAGCAGCGGTTTTCCTGACGGCGCATACAGGTGTCTGACAGATGAAGTTAGCTCTCAACCCGGAGTTGAATTGGCCTGTTGTCCTATCGGCAAAATTCTTGATAAAGACAAAAATGAGTGTATTGTTTCTTCTGGGGGAATGACAGATACCCAGCCTAAACTACTTGAGCCACTTCCCGCCGGTTCATCTCCACCGGTGTTTACTGGAAGTAAACCTTGTAGTAAAGACAAAGACTGCGCGAAAAACGAGATCTGTTTAAGCACACCTTACGGATCAGCCTGTACACCAAAAACCACTGCCTGCGGCCAGGATGGAAATGTATGTTGTGCCAACGATACTTGCGGCAAGCATCTGGTCTGTTTTAACAAAGTTTGTACCGGTGGTTGCGGGGTAGAGGGGTCTATTCCTTGTTCGGGCAACGTTTGTGAAAAAGGCTATGAGCTTGACAAAAATCAGGCTTTTCCGGTTTGTAAACGCCTGCCCAAAGTCACTGTTGAAAAGGGAAAGGTAGTAAACAACTGTGTGCCGACTGCATATGAGTGGGAAATCCATCGAAAACTAACAGATAAATTAAAACTGCTTGGGGATACAGGTATGTGTTATGCCACAGCAATTATTTCATCCATCATTATTCAAACTTCACCCCAGTCACCAACGCCCGCAAACCAAGAAAAAGATACAAAACTGGAAAGTAGAGTAGAAAGACAAAAATCAGAAGTTGCTCAAACTGATGCAACTGTGATTGAAAAAGCCGGCGAGAAGTATCAAAAACCTCCGGTTGTGGCAGAAAATCCTCCGGAATCGGTGGAGCAATTGCCTTGTGAAAGTAATTGTCCGGCAGAAGCTGGTGACAACCCAAAGCCCCATCCTACAGATCTGGCTGGTTGTACTCTCGCCAAAGGTTGTTGGACAGGGACAAACTGCAAGCTGTATCATGAAGTGACTTTGGATGGGTATATCTGTTGCGCTGAAAATGAGTTGGGATCTCTAAACAAAACTTATGTCCATTTTGAAAAAGGAACGACTGCTGAAGCCTGCCGCCCGCCTGATAACCGGCCTTATACAGTTTGTGATCCGCAAGCAGGGAAATGCCCGGAAAGATTTTGTGATTTAGCCCATCGTGATGAGTGCGGTATTTATTGCATACCTACTGATACAGGTGGTTATTGCGATCCGCAAGCGGGATTTTGTGTAGCTCCGGGAGGAATTTGCGGTCGAGGTGCCCAAGAACAATGTTGTCCCGGAATGACCTGTAGCTCAGGCAAGTGCTTACTGCCAACCAAATCCAAAAAAGGTAATGCAGACGTGATCACAGCTGATGCCAAAAGTTGTATCAACCCCGGGGAGCAATGTTGCATTCCTAAAGAGGGTTATTGTTCGTTAGACAATCTCACCACAAATATTAGAGCTAATTTTGGGGCGAATGCAGATGAAGCTGCCAAAATCTGCCGACGGGAAAGTGTGTGGAGCAATCTCAATATAGTCAATGACGGCTGTTTGCCATATTCTGATGCCAAGTACAATAAGGCAGAACACACCAATGAATACAGCGTTGGACTTTATCAACTCAATCTTTTAGCTAACCCAAGTTTTGATTACTATAACACCGTGGGTACGGCAATGAGTGTTTACACCAATCGCCATACATGCAAAGAAGCATTTATTCTAACCGATTCTCCAGACGTTAAAGCTGTTGTCGAAGCTGAAGAAGGAAACATTTCAACTGCCTGTCCGGATCTAAAAATAGATAGCACGGCTCATTTTAAATGTTTGGCTGATAAATTTTTGGCTAGAGCTTCTTCAGAAATCCAGGCATATGTAGCAGGGGATTTGCGCTGTCAAAAATACAAAGATGTGGATAACGAACGCTACTACAAATGCATCACGACTCCTTACTGCAATATTATAGATGAGGATATTAAAAACTCTACATTTAACCTGTGTGTGGGTTGGTTTAGTGATCCGGGAAACAATGTCGATTATGCCAATTATTTATCTGGCGGCGGTCAATCCTGGCGACCCTGGTGGACGCCAACTATCACTTGCGGTATAGATTATTTTAAAGGCAATAAATGACCATGAAGCGAATTTTTTTCATAAGTAGCCTGATTTTAATATTTATTTTGCTGCTGCTGACTGCGTACAATTATAAAACCGGTTATTTCCGAAAATTTCTGCCAGTGCCAGCGCCTTCAGCATCTCCACGTCTTCCAAGCCCCCGGAAAATCAACCCCCAAGGTGACACTGTCTATCGGGAAACCCGGGAATACCAAATTATGTACACCCCGGCTACTGATGAATACCTGATCACTATTTTGGGTTCGCCATTTACCAAATACCGGCAAGAGGCAGAACTAGAGTTTCTGCGGCTGTTCACTCTGTCAGCTGATGAAGCATGTGCTTTGAAGGTGGTAGTTGGAACAACTCAATTTAGCAATCCGGAATCTGCAAATCAGGTTTATGGCTTAAGTTTTTGCGAAAAATAGATCCACAGACTTGAATGAATTCAGTTTTTCCCAGTAGAGTTGTCATTCCCGTGAAAACGGGAATCTATTTAAATGGATCCCCGCCTTCGCGGGGATGACAAGTTTGAGGCTCCAGTGGGAAGAACTGAATATACACGCAGATTTCCATTGACAAAAGATGTCTTTTCACTTCATAGTAGAGTAAGGCAGCCGACTTCCGGTAGTTAAATCGTGGTAAAAATATGCGCAGACAGAACAAACCAGGCCTTGGTTTAAGTCATAAATATCAACTTGGAGCTCTACAACTTGCTCCTCTCCTCCTCATCACTCTCTTTGCCATCACCACTTTCCTGATCGCCCAACGGTTGCAGACTGAAAGACAGGAACTAAGACAAAGAGCCCAGGAACAAACCTGCATGAGTTTCACCAACCAAACCACCTGTAATGATACTGCCGGTTGCAGCTGGAGCCTAAGCAGCATCCCTCAAACCTGCACCGGTACACCCCCTTGCCAATCCACCAGCTGCGGCATTGAAGATGTCACTACTACAGTCTCTTGTAGCCAATACTCCGAAGCTGAATGTCAAAGCCAAAGTAGGAGCTGCTGAAGCCCAATGTCCCGGAGGATGCACCAAAACCTATTCTACCCAGACTTGTGGTTTCTTAAACGGAGTCTGTCCGACAGGTTGTACTTACTATCCTCCCCAAACTGCTGCCTGTGTCGGACCCCAGGATTGCTTGGGACTGACTCAAACCGCATGCCAACGGGCAGTAGGGGAAGGTTGTTCCTGGAGAAACGGCACCACAGCTATCTGTACCGGCAGCAGAGATATCTATACCGGTTGTGGAACTCCGGGGCAAACCTATGTCACCGGTACCACCTGTGAAGGTATCCACACCGCAATCACCGGCCAATCTTGTACCGGCACCTATTACACCACTGTCGGTAGCTGCACCGGAAACATCTACACTCCTCCCAACCCTTCACCTTCACCTATACTTCAAGCCTGTGCCGAAACCTATGCCGGCAAATGTGTACCCAATACCTCTATTTGTAACCCCAGCACCAACTACGGAGAAGCCGGCTGTGGAGCCAACAATAAATGTGTGGTAGAGACGGCAAGTTGTCAAGATTCAGGCACCACAAATACTAATGCATGTGCTCAAGATGGAGCCACTTATACCAGCGGCGTAACTATTTGCAGTGGGAATTTGCTAAAGACTTGTTCAAATGGCGGATGGTCAACAATTGACTGTGGGGTAACCGGCCAAACTTGTGATGTAACTCAAAACAAATGTGTCGCGCCGGAAAATGCCAACCAGCCGGTTCCACCAGGACAAGGAGGGCCAAATGAGGAACGAGTGGTTTTTGTTCAAAATCAAGCAGAGTGTACCGATAAATACCAAGGGTGCTTCAATCCGGATAACCTGGCGTGTGTTCCGGCATGGAACATAAATACCGGCAAATGCTGCTATCCCCCCAAGGCTTACCATGATACCAAATACCAAGGTATGACGACGAGTCATTATGAAAATGTAGATAGTAATGGCATGTGTGACTTGACGACTTTATCTGACTCCGGAATTTGTGTGCACGGTAGTTGTAAAAAGGAAGCAGACGCAAGTTATACTTGTATTTATGGTGAGTGGATGCCGATTTCCAACGGAGGCTCTTGTCCACCGGAAGCTCTAGGCAGAGATGGCTGCGTACACGGGACATGTAAAAAAGGCGAGAACAGTCAAGATTTTACTTGTAATTACGGTGAATGGATGCCAATAACTTCAGGTAAGTGTCCAAATGATGCTTTTATCACCGTGGAATCACAACAAACACAAACTTTACCCCAGTGTTACTACGGCGTCACGTCTTGTGAAACATATCCCTATCCTTACCGACAAACATCTGGTGCCTGTACAAGTAGTTGTGATGGTGGAATTTGTTGCGGTGGGCCGATGGTAAACCAGGGAATTTGTATACCCGGAAGCACCAAATGTGTAAATCCAGCTTTTGATTCTGATGAAGTAGCCCAAATCAAACTTTGTAAAATTGACGGTAGCGGATATGATCCGCAATCTATATCTAAATGCAATGAGGGACAGGTGTGCAATTTAAATCAAAAACGCTGCGTAGCCTCAATCATCTCTCCACCAGAGCCGGTTTGTGTAAAAGGTAAAACTAAGTGCGATGCAGGTAAAAAATGGACATGTGTAGACGGGGAATGGATGCCAAATGCCAATCCGGGTGGATGTTCTGGAAAAACTGTAGTTCCCAAACAATCATCCGCACCTCCGCCCGTCGTAATCAATAACCCCAACTGTCCGCTGAAAAACGGTGTAGCTGATTGTAAACAAGTAGGTTCGCCCTGGAGTGGAAATACTTTTCCAGGTGGTTGTACCGGCGAAGATGGGAAGACAGATACATCTCATAATAAGATACAACAACGCGGTTGTGGACAAGCCGTGACCTCATCAGTGCTTTGTACTTACGTCGGACAAGAATATTGCGATGTCGGCAAAGTGACCCAAGAATTGTATCCATTTAGCACGTGCGCCGGGACCAATATCTTCCACCAAGAAAATATTTTTGAATCTGAAGAATTTTCTCCTTATTTGGAAACTGAATATATCCGCGGGATGATCACTAAAGAAAAGATAGCCGCAAGGTTGGTTGATGGCCCCGTTTCGATAGCAGGCAAATTTACGCCTTTTGGAAATACAGAACCGATCCCTCACATTTCTTTGATAGTGGGTATGCGTGACGGTAAATATGTATTTAATGATCCGTATTTTACGGCACCCAAATACCCCAACTTTACGGATACTTTGGAAGATTATATGACAATTGAAATAAACACCGCTTTAGGTATCAAACCGAAGAAAAAATTATAGGGAAGTTTATGAGAAAAAAACTTTTGCTTATTCTAGGCTTAGTCATATTAATCGGTGGTGTTATAGGCGGCGTGATGTTTTGGAAGTACAAAAGTAAAACCGGAGTTGATAATGAGTCAGAACAGATAAAAAATAACCTGCAAGAGCTAGGCGGTACCGCGGGAGCCATGGCCGAACCAAAAACTCCTGAAGAAAAAGCGCTTCAGGAAAAATTGGTAGCTTTGGAAGAAAAATTACCATTGATTACGCCGGAGTTTGAAATCAGACTCAATCCCAGAAACGACATTTACATCGTGACTTTAAGTGAACCTTACGAAGAAAATAAGCAAAAATTTTTAGACTGGATCAAAACCAATGGTTTTGCCGCTTTGCCGCGAGAAAACTTTGAATATTTACTCAAGTAACTACTTCTCTCTCACAGCTGGGGCGTGGATCAAGGTTTTTTTAAATAGTCGAGCCAGCCAGAAGTTTAGGATGTAATAATAGAAATTGTGGACGAAGAACCAGCGGATAAAACCTACCCGATAACGCCGGGTACTGACATACATTAAGAGTAGCGGGTCATAGATTACTTTACCCACTTTTTTTAGCCGCGCCAGCGGCTCCCACTCATCGCCGCCAAAATCAAGATACGTGCGGTAGCCACCAAGGCGCAAAAAAGTTTTCCGGCGGTAGGCAAAATTAAACCCACCTAGATACAAGACTTGGCCGGTGAAGCGATAAAGTAAAGCGACCAAGCCAAAGCCGAATTTATAAATCAAATGAGCCCAAAAAGGCCGTTTTTCGCCAATTGCCGGACCGCCGACAGCGACCACTCGGGGATTTTGAAAATGCTGATATAGATTTGTGAGATGCGTAGACGGATAAATGCAATCACAATCAGCTCCAACGACGATTTCACCGCTGGCTGCCAGTAAACCCCGTTGCCGGGCGGAGACGACTCCTTGGAGTTGTTCAGTGATAAGTCTGACGCCAAAAGATTTAGCTATTTCGGCAGTTTTATCAGTGGAATTATTATTTACCACGATGATTTCAAACGGCTGCTTAAAGTCTTGTTGGGTAAGAGAAGTCAGACAGCGGCCGATCAACTTTTCCTCATTGTAAGCCGGGACAACGACTGAAATGACAATTTTTTCTAGCATTTGCTACAATTATACATTAGGTCACGTACCAAAATAACCTTCACAAACTGCCGCGTCTATTTGGCGAGATTCGTCGTTACCTGACTCGCTCAAGTATACATCGTATACTATCGCTTGATCAGACGCCTAGAATCTCATCCAAATATCCGGCGTGATTTTATAAACGTTATTTTGGTACGCGCCCTTAGTTCGATATGACTAAGCCGTTTTTTTCAGTGGTGGTGCCGACGCTCAATGAAGCTGACTTTGTGCTGCGGTTACTCGAAGATTTGACCCGACAAACCGAGCACGGATTTGAAGTCATTTTGGTTGACGGTAAAAGTACTGATGGGACAGTGGTAAAAGCTCAAACTTTCGCATCTAAAATGCCCCTGACGATCTTAACCAGTCAGAAAAAGAATGTGGGTTGGCAGCGGAATTTGGGAGCAGAAGCAGCCAAGGGACAGTACGTGGTTTTCTTTGATGCAGATGTCCAAATCACTCCCAGATTTCTTAAGCTCTTGCGCCGGCAAATCGAACGAACTAAGCCGCCATTTGTGACGACTTACCTACGGGCCGATAGTACCATCGTCAATGACCGGATCATTGCCAGTTTGTTTAATTTGTCGATAGAAGCCTCGTTGTTTGTCGAACGGCCGTTTGTTCCGGGATTTAACTTCATCGTCCGGCGGGATGTTTTAGCAAAGGCAGGCGGATTTAACAGTCGTATTAAGCACGGTGAGGATCATGAACTAGCTACCAGACTTTACGAGGCGGGATATCCTTTAACTATTTTGAAAACTCCGCGCCTTATTTTTTCGCTCCGACGCTACCGGACTGAAGGCCGCCTGGCGGTACTTCGTAAAAACGCGCTCGCCACTTGGCACGTCTTTACAAAAGGTCACATCACTCAAGAGATATTTGAATATCCGATGGGTGGAGGTTGGTATAAGACGGTCAAACGGGAAAGTGTCAAACCGCAAGTTTTGCCAAAAGTCAGGCGCTTTGTGAAAAAATTGGTGAGATTGTTATTGGAGTAAATCGCAAAACGTAAAACGTGTAACAGGACTTACGCAGTGCGTCATTGCGAGGAGCGTAGCGACGCGGCAATCTAATATTCTTGAGATTGCTTCGCTTCACTCCTGCCTGCCGGCAGGCAGGTCGTTTCGCTCGCAATGACAACCTAAACAACAAATCATTGCGTAACTCATGGTGTAACTTGTAACGAAAATAATATTTTCATATGCAGTTAATAGCTGATTTACAACTTCATTCCAAATATTCGCGAGCCGTATCCCCGGAAATGGTGATCCCAAAAATGTATGAGTGGAATCTGAAAAAAGGGATTGGGTTACTGGCAACCGGCGATTGGACGCATCCACTTTGGGTACGAGAGCTCAAATCATATTTGGAAGAACAGGGGAATGGGTTGCTCAAATTAAAGCCGGAGATTAGGCAAAAACTCGTAGATCTGTCATTTGCAGAAAAAGTCGCGCACAATGATCCGCTATTCTTGTTGTCAGGGGAAGTTTCGTGTATTTATAGCCACAATGGGAAACTCCGCCGAAACCACATCCTGATGTTTGCACCAACTTTTGAAATAGTTGATAAAATTAATGCTGCGCTAACTAAACGTGGTTGTAATTTAAGTTCTGATGGCCGGCCGATTTTAGGCTTATCCAGTCAAGACGTGTGTGAACTAGCGTGGAGCATTTCAGAAGAAGTATTACTGATTCCGGCGCATTGTTTGTTACCTAGCGAACAAATACTTACTAACGGATTTCATCCCAAACCAATTAAAGATATACAAGTAGGAGAACAAGTATTTACACATAAAGGCAGGTTCAAAAAAGTCACAGAAATAAAAAAGCGTGTTTATACGGGCGAAATTATGACTATTAAGCCTTGGTATTTCCGACCTGGATTAGCTACAACCCCAGAACATCCGTATTATGCGATTAAAACTCTAAAAAAATGTCCCAGCACAGGAGATATTTGTCGGCCAAGCAGATCACATTTGGCGCTGTGTAAAAGAAAGCCATGTTTGGAGTATAAACCAGAATGGGTCTTATCAAAAAACTTAGAAGTTGGTGATGTGTTGGTATATCCACGCTCGAAACAGAGAGATTCGTTCAAACATATTTATTTGAGTGAGACCACAAGCGGAGAACGGATTTCTACAATCGAAGTGATTGCCGGCGGCACAAGAGGAAGAAATTTAAGAGATAAAGTTGAAATAACACCGGAACTTGGCCGTTTGCTCGGCTATTATTTAGCTGAAGGTTCAACCGACGGATATAATGCATTTTCATTTTGTTTTTCTCAAACCGAAAAGGAATTTGTGGATGATTTAAAACAACTTATGGAATCAGTTTTTGGTTTAACGAAACCAAGAATATATCATCGTCCTCAAACACAAAGTACCGAAATTACGTATTTTTCAAAAATACTGGCGCAGTGGTTTGCTAGTATTTGTTATTTACCAAAGGCTGCTCGTCGGGCAATAAATAAGTTCATACCAGGTTTTTTATTCAGTAGTAACGAACATGTGCAAGCGGAAGTTCTTCGTGGTTGGTATCGGGGAGATAAAGGATATACATCATCACGCACTCTTATGAATCAAATGAAAGCTATTTGTTTAAATTTAGAGATAATTCCTTCAATTATTATCGACACAAAACAAGCACATCTGAAGCGTGGAAAACACATTTACAAAACTAGGATAATTCGCGCGAATCATGATTCGTATGCTTTTTCGAATTTTGCCTTTTTTAAGGATATTTTTGATCTAAAAAGAGAAATCAGACAATCTCAAACTAAGATTGATCGCCGGCACGGATGGATCGACGAAAACAACGTTTATTTACCAATAAAGGAAATAAAAAAAGAACCTTATAAGGGAAATGTTTATAATCTTGAAGTAGAACAAGATCATTCTTACGTAGCAGAATTTGCTGCAGTTCATAATTGTTGGACGCCATGGTTTAGTGTATTTGGCTCGATGAGTGGTTATGATTCTTTGGCAGAATGTTTTGGTCAGTTTACAAGTCGGATTTATAGTATTGAAACCGGACTATCATCTGATCCGGCCATGAATTGGCGCATTCGCGAACTTGATACCCGGACTGTCATCAGTTGTTCTGATTCTCATTCCGGACCAAAATTGATGCGTGAAGCCACAATTTTTGAAGTTCCTGCCGGAAGCAACTTGAGTTTTGGCGCAATAAGTTCTGCTTTGCAGAATTACTCTCGGGATAAAACCCAACCTCATATCGCTGCTACCATTGAATTTTATCCTGAAGAAGGGAAATATCATTTTTCCGGGCATCGCGCTTGTAATACCAGATTTTCTCCTCAAGAAATCAAAGCCAAAGGCAAAATTTGTCCGGTGTGTGGGAAACCGATGACGATCGGAGTCTTAAATCGCGTGGAAGATTTGGCCGGCCGGAGTGAAGCAGAACTCAAGCTTTATAAAAAACAGCTTGGAAATTTGCCAATCTCAGCTACCTACTCGGAGGCCTTTTCTAATCGCGCGCCTTATATCATGTTGGTGCCGCTCATGGAAATTCTCGCGGAAAGTGTGGGGGTGCAATCATATAGCGCCAAAGTCCGGGAGCAGTATGATTTGTTGGTTAAAGCTTTTGGAGGTGAATTTTCGGTACTGGTGCGTACTCCCAAAGAGGAAATTACCCGGGTGGCAGGCGCAAAAATTGCCGATGGGATTGACCGCGTCAGGCGTGGAGAGATCACGATTTTACCCGGATATGACGGAGTGTTTGGGACAGTCAAAGTTTTTGCGGAAGGTGAAGAGATTAAAGAAGAAGTGAATAGTAAGGAGCAGATGAGTTTGTTCTAAATTTCTTTAATACTTTCTTGCGTGCCCCCTCCAAAGGCGGGCAGGCAAGAAAGTATCCAAAGAAGGGCAAACCCGTGAAGGTTTTGCGAAGTTTCTAGCTTGCGCTTCGTCCGCCAGGCGCGAAAGAACGCGCCTGATTAAATATTGCGGACTCCGCTTCAGCAAGACAACTTTACGCAAAACGCTTCAAGGGTTGAATAAAATATAGAAAATCTACGCAAACACTTCAAATGGCGAGTTACAAAAATGCAAAAGAAGATATTGGTAGTGGTAGCTCATCCGGATGATGAATCGTTTGGGTTGGGAGGGACCTTGGCTAAATATGCCAAAGAAGGCGTTGAAATCCATGTGCTCTGTGCGACCCGCGGCGAAAACGGCCAAAAGGGGAGCAAGTTAGGTCAAAAGCGCGAGCAAGAACTGTTAACCGCTTCAAAAACACTCGGAGTAGCTAGAGTCGAGTTTATGGATTTTGTCGATGGGACGTTGAGTAATAACATGTACCATGAAATGGCTGCCAAAGTTGAGGCAAAAATCAAATCCTTTGCACCCCAAGTAGTTTTGACATTTGACCGACTTGGTATTTCAGGACACATTGATCACATCGTGGTTTCCTTGGCGACGACATTTGTGTGCCAAAAATACAAGCGGAAACTTAAACTTTTTTATCTGTGCGAACTCAAGAAATTCACCGACCTGATTCCGGGATATTTTATTTATTTTCCTCCGGGACACCTTGATACTGACATTGACGTCACGATTGATATTTCCCAAGTCTGGCAGATCAAAAAACAAGCTATGTATGTACATAAGACGCAAATCGGTGACGTCCGGCGGTTACTTTTGGTTAAACGTCTATTTCCAAAACGGGAGTATTTTATCGAGGTTTTTAAAAAAGACAAACAGAAGTTACGGAGTGATTTTTTTGGTGCTTGAAATGAGTAGGGGGGAGAAATTAAGATAGAATTGGAATAAAATTCCAAATGCCAAAATCCAAAAATCAAATCAAGTTCAAAGGACAAATAACAATAACTTTTTGAAATTTAGACATTGTCCTGTGAAGCAGGATCTGGCTTTGCCAGAGATTTGATTTGAAATTTGAGCTTTGGAATTTGAATTTTCTAGGGGAGGTGAGTATTTATGGCAACAACACAAGGCAATGACAATATATTGGGAGCGGTGGCCTACCTTTTGGGGTTTATCACCGGTATCGTACTATTATTAGTTGAAAAAAAGAGTCAATTTGTCAGGTTCCATGCGATGCAATCAACTATCCTTTTCGGAGGTTTATTTGTCCTGAACTTAGGTTTGGGATTTATTCCACTTCTGGGTTGGCTAGTGGGACTTGTCCTGTTTATCGCAGCTTTTATTTTATGGCTAGTACTCATGTGGAAAGCTTTCAACGGTGAAATGTACAAACTTCCGTATGTCGGCGAACTGGCTGAAAAACAACTGGCGAAGATGGGTAATTAGAGAAGCTTAGTAGCTTAGTTACTTAGAAGCTTAGAAAAAATAAGTTACTAAATAACTAAGTAACGAAGTAACTAAACTACTTGTGCAAAATGTTTACTTCTCGTGTTGACGCAGGGAAAAAGTTGGGAGAAGAATTAAAACTTCAAAACATCCGGGCTGATCTGGTTTTGGGGATTCCTCGGGGTGGAGTAGTCGTAGCTTACGAAATCGCGCGAGAATTGAAATGTGTATTAGACGTCTTGGTCGTGAAGAAATTGGGATCTCCCAGCAATCCAGAACTGGCAATCGGCGCCCTCACCTTTGATGATGTGACTTATATCGATGAAAACTTAAGTCGAGGTGTTGGTGCTGATGCTGACTATATTCGGGGGGAGATAGTTCGTCGCCACCACGAACTTGTAAAGCGCAACCAACTATTGCGCCACAGTCCATTGCCTCCTGACGTAGGTCACAAATCAGTCATTTTGGTTGACGACGGGGTAGCTACCGGAGCGACGGTGTTGGCAGCTTTGATGTGGTTAGTTCAAAAGAAAACTCGTACCACCATCTTGGCTTTGCCTGTAGCGGCTGTTGATACGGCATACGAGCTTTGCAAAAGAGTCGCCACTTGTGTTATTTTAGAAAAACCAAATACATTAAATTCCGTAGGCAGTTTTTATAAAGAGTTTGAACAAGTGGAAGAGGAAGAAGTAAAGATGCTTTTAGAAAGGTATCACAAGTAGCACAAGTACCACGTGTATCACGAGAATAAGAAAATACTTAAAAAATGCCCGTGGTATTCATGATGCCCTTTGATACTCGTGGTACATATAATTTTATGAACTTAATTGTTGGCCTTGGCAATCCCGGTGAAAAGTATGCTTATACCAGACACAATATCGGGTTTATGGTGGTCGATAAACTCATAAAAAACGTCATTGATGGCGGACAGACTTGGGATTTGAATCGTTCGCTAAATAGCTACTTTCTCAAAAAAGGCGATCTGGTTTTTGCCAAACCGCAAACATTTATGAACGCTTCCGGGTATGCGGTCAAGAAGCTGACTGATTTATACAAAATTGAGCTGGATCATATTTGGGTGATACATGATGATATTGATTTGCCTTTGGGAAAACTGCGGATTCGAGTTGGCGGGGGTTCTGCCGGACATCACGGGATTGAATCAATTATGCGCGAATTTGCCGGCAAAGATCATTTTGTCAGGTTCCGTTTAGGTGTCGGCCGCGGTAAGTTGGAAGAGAAAAAACACATGGATCAAAATATCCATCGGCACGCAGTAGAAAAATATGTCGTGTCGACCTTTTTTGAAAAAGAGACAGGAGACGTGCGTAAACTCATTAAACACGCGGCCAAAGCGGTGGAAACGGCGCTTCATGAAGGACTCGATCGAGCGATGAACCAATATAACAATTAAGATAATGCGAATCTACGAATGTGCATGTTAATCCAACGAATTCCAACGAATAACACGATTCGTAGACATTAGTAGTATTTGCATACTATTCGTTGATTAGTATTATAGATATGAACTCCAAACCTCAACGCGTTTCCGATATTTTGACTAGATTTAATCCCCTAGAAGATAAATATATTTCCCGTGAATTTCAGGCTTACGGTATTTATTTAGCGGAAAACTTGGGGGATTATAAACACCGCTCTCTCTATATCCGCCTGGCCAAAACCGTACCGCGGGCGATTTTGGAAAAAGCTCTCAATTTCGTCAAAGACAGTAATGCCCGTTCCAAAGCGCGGTTGTTTATGTGGAAAGTGGCTAAACTTCGCCGAGGGGAAGAATAGTTCGCAGTTTGTAGTTCGCAGTTTACAGTAGTTTAGGGCGATTAGATACTTTATGCTGCTGCAAACTGCCTACTGCAAACTAAGAACTAATTATGAAACGTGTTCATATTATCATTTCCGGTGATGTCCAAGGAGTGGGGTTCAGGGCGTGGATGCGCGGACAGGCACTCAAACTGGGTCTGACTGGTTGGGTAAAAAACCGCCCGGATAAGACAGTTGAAGCAGTAGTTGAAGGATCGGAGGAGAAACTTCGTGAACTTATCAAAGATTGTCATCACGGTCCAGATGTAGATTGGGTTACGGATGTACAAACCACTTGGGGGAAATACCAAAATGAATTTATGACGTTTGAGGTCAGGTTTTGATTTGCTTTTCCCTAAAATATGCTACGATAAGATATATGTCTAAAGTCAGTTGGGTGGAAAATTTTTATGTGTGGGTAGCGATGTTTTTCGGCGTGACGGCCTTTTTTCATTGGCGGCTCTCACCCAATGTGAACACGATCTTGTATTTAGTCGGGGGAGTGATCGGATTGTACTTATTGCAAATAGTTGAAGGTGTTTTAAAAACTTCACCGCAACTGTTGCGGTTTATCCCGACTCAAATCATCGTCACAGTACTTACGCTCTTTGTTTTGACGTCGTCGACCAACCGCCTGGGTCAAGGTTTACTTCTGGGTCTCAACTTACGCTTATTCCATTGGCAATTTTTAGCCTTCCAAACCGGCAGCCTGGGTGATTGGTTTCGCGGTTTGTCTTCACAGTTGACCCTACCGCAACAAAAAAATTACTTATTGGTATTGCTGGTTCTCATGATTTTAGAAGGTCTTATTTTTGTAGCCGTATGAGTTTTACTCACAAAGTCAGACAGGAATTGAAAAATTTTGGTTTTCGCTCGAATTTGCGGGCCGAAATTGATGCTTTGGGGATCGATCTCACCATTTGTCAACTGATTGTAGTGCTGTTGTCAATCAGCTCGGTAGTGTTTTTATTTATGCCGCTATTTTACCTCCAGGATCCGTGGTTCGTCGTCTTCTTTTTTGGTTTAAGTATCGTGTGCCTTTTTGCCGGAGTTTGGTTTTGGGTGCACCGGGCAGAAATTTGTGAGCACCCGGAAGATTATCAATGATTAGGAGAGCTTAGAACTAAAAAAGTATGTTGGATAGTGAGCTTAGGCAACTTTACGCCACAACCAAAAATATTGCCGTCGTCGGTTTATCAGACGATCCGGATCGGCCAAGTTATCAAGTAGCCAAATATCTCAAAGAACATGGGTATAAAATCATCCCCATAAATCCCAAATACTCTACGATCTTAAATGAGGTTTGCTATCCGGATCTGTTGGCAGCCAAAACCGGTCTGGCAGAGGCGGGTGAGATTGACATCGTCGATATCTTTCGCCGCAGTGAGGATGTACTACCACATGTAGCCGAAGCCATCAAAATCGGAGCCAAAGTCGTCTGGATGCAGGAAGGCGTCATAAATGAGGCGGCAGCCAAGGAAGCAGAAGCTAAGGGACTGATGTATGTGATGGACAAATGTATTAAAAAAGAACATCAACGACTGGTAGCAAATTAGGATTTGTCAACTATCATGAGGAGGTTTAAAGCTATTTAACCCGTCGGGTTGATTTGACGATGCTATGCTAGACGAAAACACAGCCCTGGGACGTTATATATCTACTGGGCAACTTGCTCTGATCCGCGAAGGTTACTACCTGATTGATGATATCAAGCACCATGTGCCGACCAATCCTGTCACCGACTACAGTTATCTGGTTTTTCCTTTTGCCAAGGCTTACGAAGGATTTTTAAAACAACTGTTTTTAGACTTGGGATTTATCAAAATTTGGCAGTATGAAAGCGACCATTTCCGCATCGGCAAAGAGCTCTCGCCAGGTTTAGCTAAAGAGCTCAAACAACGTTCAATTTATACCCAACTCGGTCACAAATTCGGAAACTTTGAACTCGCGGATAAACTGTGGTTGATGTGGAAGCGGGGACGCAATATGATTTTTCACTATTTCCCCCACAATTTAAAAGCCGTGACATTGGTCGAGGCAGAAAACATCGTGGAAGAACTGATGTCGGTGATGCAGGAAGCAGTAGAGAAGTCAGGTGTAGGCAAAACTTGAATCAGACTTGTGATCTAAATTTAAACTTGCTACACTGGTTTGTATTATGGATAAACCGCGTAATTTGCCACTTGAGCGCACTTACACTGTTTGGGGGATAGTAATCATTTTATGGTCGCTTTACCGTGTGTATGTCAAGCTTCCAGAATGGATGGATGAATTCATTTTTAAACCACTGATTTTTTTGGGACCGGTATTATTGGTTCTGAAAAGTGAACATAAATCATTGACATCAATCGGTCTAGCTGGCGGCAAATTTTTCCGCGACATTTATTTGGGCTTGGGTTTTGGGATGTTGTTTGCGGTCGAAGGTGTAGTCATCAATGCCGTCAAATATGGCCGGTTCTCTTTTGCGCCTCTAGTGCCGGTTACCGGCGCCAATTTGCTGCTCACCGTGATGCTCGCTTTTGCTACAGGCATAAGCGAGGAGGTTTTAACGCGCGGTTTTTTCTACAGCCGGCTCAAAAGTGCTTATGGGAGTGAACTAAAAGCCATGTTTTCGTCAACCGTCATGTACTTCTTTTTGTTGGTGCCGATGATCTTTACGGTTCTACATTTGAAAGGCATTACACTACTCATCTTTATCATGACCAATCTGATCATTTCATTTGCCAATACTATGATCTTTAATGAAACCAAGACCGTGACCGTGCCTGTCCTCATTCATGCCTTCTGGAACATGGCAGTAGCACTATATTTATAGTTACTTTTTCTGCTTGTCCACAGTTAATTGCCTATTTCTTTGCTCGTCTAAGTAAACTTTCTTCATTTCTTGCTCGTCCAAGAAATGAAGCAAAGAAAGACGGCCCATGAGGATTTTTTGAAATTTCTAACTTCGTTCGCACTGAAAATTGCAAAAAAATGCAATTTACATCAGCTGCTCACTCAGTAAGAAATTTTACAAAAAACGCCTCA
>LCEX01000025.1 GCA_000995415.1 Candidatus Gottesmanbacteria bacterium GW2011_GWC1_43_10 | reverse complement strand
ATATGATTATAGCTACGAAGGTCATGTAGCAACAATGACCATATTCACTAAAAACGGAATATACTACACTGTGAAGTTTAGGTATGTTGATAAAAATGGCAAGCAAGCTCTGTGGAATGATTATGTGAAGTTATTGACATCCTTCAGGATAAAATAATTCTCCTTAGAGAAATCGTGTTTAAAAAATGTTGCTGTTTTGAAAAATACCCAACCTAGCTTCTCACTCGCCCTTCGGGCGAGTAAGTGTAAAGTAGGAGTTTATCTTAACGTACCAAAGACAGTAATCTCTCTTGCAGAGTCAACTTTTTGCTTATCTGTACCATCAATATTGATGGTAAAAAGATATGAAGTAACTTTGTTGGGTATCACACCCGTGGTGTAGCTTTCTTCACTATAAACTAATTTTGAATCGGATAACCAGTCCCAGTCTTTCAAACTACTGTTTTGAGCTCCAATTATGACTAATTTGGAGGATTTTGAGTTAATGTCAACGAAGTAAATTCCTTGATCTCCTCCTTCTACTGATTTACCAAGTATTTTATATGCAAGTTTTGAACCATCATTTGACCATACGGGGTGGTCGAATTGATCCATTTGACTCTGGAGTATTTTCGTTGTCTCTCCTGTAGTTAGATCAGTAATGCTAATTGTAAAAGGTGCTCCGGGAATTGGGCGACTATCAGGAACGTCCTTCCACTCAAAAGTGGTGTAAGCAACTTTTGTCCTATCTGGAGAAAAGGACAAACCCCAAAGCGTGACTTGAGGGGTCTTTGCTTTCTCAATTTTACCAGTTAAAAGATTTGCAACATATATGCCTATTGGTGTCGCTTCACTGTCGGATGTAGTCTGCATGTAAACTTTTGTTTTATCTTGCGACCAAGCAACAGGCGCTAAACGAAACCTAGAGCTAGCTTCTAAGTAATCTTTTGTCCGATCAATAACAAGCTTGTTATCAGTGCCATCTGAGTTTATTGTCCATAGTTGACCACTTTCTGTAATTAACGCGTAGGCAATTTTTTGACCATCAGCAGAAATTCTAGGGGACTCAATATATTTTTTGTCCTCAGGAGTTAGTATTTTGTGTGGTTCTGAACTTTTGTCACTAACCCATAGATATTCTTCTATTTCATTTCCATATTGATCTTTCTCAATAAAGCTTTTATAAACAAGTTTTTCGTTTTTATCAGAAACGTCGTAACTGCTAAACGGACCAACGTATATCGGTACGGAATGAATTTTTTGCTTTGTCGAACCGTTGAAATCAGATACAATAATTTCTCCAGGTCCCCTAATTTCTTCTGTAGCGGTTTTAAGGTAGGCAAACTTCCCGCTTGAGTTAATCGTTGGTGAATTATTGCTATTTGTATCTGATTGCTCTGTAGGTATGGCGCTGTCACTTCCCTGTTTACTTTTTGGTGATGAGGAAAAAATATATATACTTAAAACTATAAAGAACAAACAAGCAAACAATACAGTTGAAATCATCCAAAAGTTTACCTTTGATTTTTCAGGAGTTAGCGGCGGTTGGCTTATCGGATTTTGCCCAATTTGTTGGACATTTTGACTCTCGATATTTACTTGCTTTTCCATATGTGTCTCTAAAAAAAGTATAGCATATTTTGGACAATCAAGTATGTTAAACTGAAATGAGAAAAGTTCTTTAAAATTTTTGCGTTTTTTTCTTTTAGTCCGCCTTTGGTGGACTGTTCGAGCCGACAGTTTCGGAGGCGCGGCGGGTGGCCTGCCCGCCGAAGCAAGCGAGCCGCGAAGCGGCGAGCTAATCAAATGAAGTTCGACATTTTTTGTAAACGGCCAGCAAGACTAATTCAGGCCCTTGCAGGCAGAATTTTGTTAACTTCCAGAACCGCTCTAAGCTGTTGAAAAACAGATGGTAATAAGACATATGGTTGACGTATTAAATTCTTGGTGGTTTAACCTGATTGGGTATTTGATGTGCATAGTCGTGTTTTCGCAATACTATAAATTGGCCGTGAGAAATGCCAAACGAGATGGAGCAGCTACAATTTTGTTGCAACTTATAGCTGGAGTAAGTATATTGCTACTTGCTCCCTTCCTCTCGTTTAAGTTACCGAGCGATCCAAAAATATATTTGCTTCTGATTGCCGCCTCAATTTTTTATGCATTGAACGACAGAATGCAAACTACAGCGAGAAAAAATCTCCAAGTCTCACTTTATGTAATATTGGATAGACTATCTGCAATATTTTTGATTGTCTTTGGATTTACTATTTTCAAGAACCCATTTGTTATTGAAAAGGTTATTGGAGCAGCACTAATACTTTTAGGGAATTTTGTTGTTTTGTATAAACGGGGCAAATTTGAACTAAACAAATATGTAATTCTGTCAATTTTGGCGACACTAACATTTTCGATAGCCGTATCTATCGATATTGGTATATCAAAAAATTTTAACCTACCATTTTACATAATGCTCACATTGGTAATACCAGCAATAATGATTTCACTCGTAGAAAAGATTAATCCAAAGGAAATTTTATCTCAATATTCTCCTATAGATAAAAAATATTATTTAATCACAGGATTTTCTTGGGGGTTACTAATTTTCTTTTTACTTAGAGCTTATCAATTTGGTCAAGTAACAGTTGTCGCGTCTTTAGCGGCAACATCAGTTTTAATAAATGTGTTGGTTGCTTATATTTTTTTGAAAGAGCAAGATCATAAACTCAAAAAAATAATTGCAGCTTTGGTAACAATTTTAGGTGTTTATTTGACGGTTTTAAAATAGTTCTCAAGTTCTCTTTCTGGCAACCGCGATGAGAGAGGCTCCAAATGGAAAACGGATCAGAGAAAAAAGCTTGAGCTCAAGATAAGAAATAAGCTTAAAAAGAAAGTTCATCAAAAGAGAAATGGTCAGAGACTTGCGATATATCAATGAACGGCTGGAAGTTGAAGTGCATCTCTTACTAAGAGATTTTCGTAACCACAATTGTGCGAGATAAAGGAAAAAGCTGAAATAGCGAATATCCTCGATTTGATAACCACTTTTCTGGACCGTAGTTCGTAGGGAATTTAGACTGTAGCGCCTTTTGTGCCCTGACAGTTTATCAATAATTGACCAGAGGAGAATATCAGCCGGAACCGTGATAAATAGTAAACCGGCGTTTTTGAGACAGCGAGAACCAGCTCTAAGGAAGGTGATTTCGTCTTCGATGTGTTCGAGCACATCAAATAGTCCTACTGCGTCATAGTTTTTTAAGGTTTTGTTTTTTGTCACATCGGTACAAATAAGTTGGGCAGTGTGGACTCGTCTCCGCGCGTATTTAAGGCCTTGGGAATTAAGGTCAACTCCAGTGATATCAAAACCCAGCTTTTCTAAGTACCCTAGGACAAAACCAGTACCACAACCGATTTCCAAAAACCTGGTTTGATGGGGATGCGGAAGATATTGTTTTACCAAAGTTCCGATAACGCGGTTTTTAGCCCAAAACCAAAAATGTGTGGGTTCAGTTTCATAAAGCAGTTGATAGTCATAAGTTTCAGTTTTCATAGTTTAGTACCCGCAAGACCAAAACCACTTTTGCCATAGTCATTACCGCAATAAAGCAGATAGCGCTTATCTTTATGATTGAATACAAACGGATAAGCCATCATTTTTTTGTCCCAGCCAGATGTCGAAATCCCAATGGCGGATTTCTCATCCTGTCTTTGCCAATTGAAACCATCTACCGATTCGGCATAACCGATCCGATATCCCGGATGGTGTTCATGCTTATAACTAAACCACATTTGGTATTTATTTTTATTCCGCAGGACGCAGGGTCGGCAATGCGCAAATTCACCACGTTTAAATGAAAGCACTATCTCTCCCCTTCTTGTCCAGGTAACGCCATCTTGTGACTGGGCGTATTTGATGACGTGTTGGGTATTTTTCTTTTGGTTATTTGCTTCGAGGTTGGCACCATACCACATTTTATACTTACGATTCTCCCTGATCACAAAAGGATAAGATAAGGTAAACGGATCGACTTGATTTTGATCTAATATTGGATTTTGGTCGTGACGAATAAATTTATGTGACAGTTCGTCGTATACGGCTAAGCCAATGGTATTTTGCCAAAGTCCGGCAGGGCCCAAATTCCAGCCAAGATAATACAGCCACTTTTTTCCTTGTATATTGAGCAAACAACCTAGGGAAACACCGCTTTCATCAAAAGTGCCGAGCTTACCCGGTGAGAAAAGCGGTTTTGGGGATAAACTGCGCACTTGTTGTGGAAACTTGAGATCAATTTCAAGACTCGCGATATATGAGCGATGAGTTTTATCGCGACAGTTGAAATAAATTCGGTAAATATCAGAGGTGACGTGTTCAGCTACGGGGTTAGCAGCATGTGAGAACATCCAAGGATAGTCGCCAGATGGAGAAAAAATCCAGCCCAATTTTTTCCATGTCATAGTTTGATTTTGTCGCTTGATTTGGATAAGCGAATTGAGCGGGGCGGGACATAGACGCCTTTTTCTACTGTATTTTCCGTAATCACCGCGCCGGCTCCGACAATAGTTTGTGGGGCAATCACGATCCCATTATGAATGGTAGAGTTGACACCTAAAAAGCAATACGGCTTGACCTGACAAAAACCGGACACCACGACCTGCGAAGACACAAAACAATGATTCTCAATTTGCGTATCATGGCCAATATGGTTACCGCTCCAGAGAGTGACATCATTGCCGATTTTCACAAACGGTTGCAAAGTATTGTCTTCCAAAATAAAACAGTTGTCACCGATTTGGACATTTTTAAAAACCGTGGCCAATGAACTGATATAATTTACGAGCCGATAACCTTTGTTTTTGGCAGCCAAATATTTACGGGCGCGCAGGCGATTGAGTTGGGTGTAACTTAAGGCCACAAACATATGGTATGTTCGCGGCGGATAAAGCTTTTCCACCCTTTTAAAATCTACGACAGGCAAGCCACAAAATTGCGTATTTTTAAGATGCGCTGCGTCCACTGTAAAAGCCACGACGTGATGATTTGAATCAGAGGTAAAATAAAAATGAGCCAATCTGGCGATATCTCCGGTGCCGAAAATAACGATTTTTGACATATTTTGGTAGCTTATTTTTTCACGAGTATCGTAAATTCATATAGATCATAACCATGTAATAAGGCGACTTTTTTGGCAAATCGGGTTTTGCAGTATTTGAAAAAAAATCCGGGATCAGCATAATATAAATCTTTCCGACGCCGGCTGGGATCAGAAAAGCTAGTCAATAAATTAAAGGCAAAGCCTTTTCGGCTAGCCCGGTCCATCAGTTTAAGATTATAAAGGATGTAATCCAGCCAAGTGTCAGAAGGAACGTCCAATTTGACGTTAAACAAGCCACTGCTGACTGTATAGTCAGCCAGTTGAAGTTGGTCGCTGCAAACGAATTTACAATTTTTTGACCAAGGGAAAATGGATGTTGCAGCTTTGATCATGACTGGCGAAATGTCATAACCTATATATTGGCAGCGGTGGTGGCGTATCTGCAAGTATTTCCAGAGAGCTCCGTAGCCGCAACCCAAATCATTTAAACTAAATTTTTTAGCGTCTTTTATCAGCTCCAGAAGTATCGTGAAACGCAAATCTTGTGTTCTCCGGTCTTTCCAATCGACTCCCTGCGGTTTGGCACCGTATTTACTTAATTTTTGTGAGTAGTACTCCTCGACTTTGGTTTTAAGACGTTGGTAGTTCATCGGTGGGAATAAATTTTGCGAATGATGGTATAGGGCCTGGCCTTAGTTTGTAGAAATATTTTGGCTATGTAAATACCCACTACTCCCAAAGAAAAGATAATCAAACCTCCCAAAAACCAGATTGAAATAAAAAGAGATAGCCAACCTTCAAGGATGACACCAAAGAATAAACGTTTAATCACCACATTTCCGATCAGTAATAGGGACAGCCCTAAAATAAATAAACCTAGGCCTGCCATATAGTATAAAGGCTTAGTGCTAAAAGAAGTCAACCCGTCCAAAACGATTGCCCATTTTTTTACCCAGGTGTAAGTAGTAGCAGGTCTTCGGCTGTGTTTAATGACTTTTAGCGGATGTTGAGAAAAACCGGTGAGGACACAAAGGCCGGCAAAAACCACCTGGGTCTCCTGATGTTGGACTAAAGCGAGCACAAAATCTTTTTTCATGAGTCTTATGAGGAGTAAATTTTCGGTCAAGTCAAAATCGGAGAGCCAATTAAATATTTTATAAAACCAGACCTCTAAATATTTTTTTAAGAGGTTCCCTAGCCTTTTGTCCTGGACGCCATAAACCACATCCCAATCCGAATGGGCATGTAACTCCTGCCAAAATTTGCTGAGGAGTTCGGGGTCTTCTTCGAGATCCGAGTCAAGCAAAAATACATAGTCGCCGCGGGCGTGTCTCAAGCCAGTCATGATCGCCTTGTGATGGCCGAAATTTCGCGACAGGTCGATGATTTTGACATGTCTGTCAGTTTTAAAAAATTTATATGCAGCGGCAAATGAGCTATCTGGAGAACCGTCGTTAACGAAAAGCAGTTCATAGTCAGAAGTGATTTTTTTGGCAGTCTGAGTCACGCGTTGATAAAATTCCGCGATATATGGAGCCGAGAAGTATAGAGTCGTGACGATAGATAGTTTCATATTCGACGTGGTCTGGAGGCAGTATTGAGATATTTGCGCGCTTGAGGGCCGGTATGGAAAAGTAAATCCAAAACGCTCACTTCATGTACAAAAGGCGGATAAAGCTGATTATAGCGCGGATAGTTGGCATAATCCATCCAGGTGAGCCGGACATTGGCCTTACGAAATAGAGAAGCAGCAATATAGCTTTTGGCTTTGGGGCCGGAGATGTACTGCGTGGCCCCAGTTTGCTGACACAAAGAGATCAGGCGGGCGGTTTTTCCTGATACAAACTCGTAATCTGAGGACCAGGAAATTTTAGTTTTTATTTTCAGTAGTTTGTTAATAGCTTTAATAAATTTGAAGTTGATTTGACTTAAGTAAACCTCGCGAGAATTAAGATACAAGTCTGCAAAAATTTCCCTGAATGTGGAAAAATAAGGCGCTTTGGCATAGTGGTCTGTGAGAATTTGCCAGTGTCTTTTACCCCAATTGTGGTCGGCAATTTTTTTGTCTTTGATTTTTGTAGATCTCGGGGATTTGGTGAGCGGAATCGTCAACCAGATGCAGCCTTGGGGAGTTTTGATCAGATTGCGGTTGCGCCAGTCCCGAGCCGTATACTGCACATCATCAAACAAAATAAATTCATTAACTTTATTTATCAAGTCGAAATAACCCTTCCAGGGGATGTAATTTGACTGGACTATGGCAACAGTCTTACTTTTCATAAGCGGTTCAATCTGTGAGTTGGATAAAAGTCATGACCAAATTTACTTTGTCACGATTGATAGATTCCTGGCGTACCAAGCGCGTCCCATGTCCAAGTTTGGTTAAAACAGCTGCGGCCGCTTCATAAACATCCGTCGTCTCGGATAATATCACGATTTTAGTATCCTTCTTTAAGTTTTGCGCTTGAGCTACTTTTGGGAAGTCATCGTCGATCAACCTGTATTGCCATAAATACGTGGAGGAAATAGCAACATAGACACCTGTTTGACGTTCTCTACCGTACCAAAAAAAGGTGTCCAGTCTGGGATTGATGCTGCTGATGGTTTGGGTACTCTCATAAACAGTCAGAAAATTATTTCTCCAGTTCTGGTCTTTGGTTTGCCACAATTCTCTAAGTGAAAAGCCGCTGATAAGATTGGTTAGACTAATAAATACCAGCCAAAAAAATAGACGTTTCGAAGATGTCAGCCGCGACCAAAGCCCCATGAATCCCGCCAGTCCACTGGTAAGAATCAGAATTGGTAAGTACGGGCTAAATTGAATGTTGAGAAGAGGAAAAGCTTGGTAAATGATAAGCGTGATTATTTGCGTACTGATCGCCATCATAGTTAACCCATAAAACTGGGAATGATTTATATTGGTCGAGGCACGAAATAAAATCGTTGCCCAGGCCAAATACATGAAGGGCACAAAAAAGCTGGTGTAATAAAAGGTTTGTAGTAAAGCCATTGACTGATGTAAATCAATAATCACATACAATATAAAAACGCAGATAAACAAAACAGGAAAAAACAGCGCCGCGGATTTCTTGTTTATATCCAAGCGTTCTTTTAACAGAAACCAAATACTGGAAACAAAAGTGACCATCGGAAACATGAGCCAGCCGGCAGTCAAAAGCCAGTGGTAACCTGATTTCTGCCACGGTGAGACTTGGCCAAAATAGTTGGTGATCCAGCTTAAAGTGGTTTTGAAAAAGAAAAATGATCCGCCTAGTTTTAGGCTGATCAGACAAAGGATTAATGTCGTAGTGACACTACCAACAAATATATACTTCAGACTAATAATGACATTCCCCTTTTTGCTATGCAAATTGAGATAGAAAAAATAGATAATTAGCAAAGGGATAAATGCCACCAGAAAAATATTGGTAAAAATGATTAAGGCAAATAGTCCACCAGTTAATATTAACCAGCTCATTTGGTGATTGGAGTGGACAGCTTTAATCAAAGCCAACAGACTTAAAAATAAATAAGTAATTCCAATTCCGTCAACGTAGTCCCAGCTCACAGCCCGCAAAAACCAAATATTGCTAGCTAACAAAAGTGTGGTTAAGAGGGCTGTTGGTTTCCGAAAAACTTGCTTTAAGATCAGATATGAGGAAATAAGAGACGGAAAATAAATTAGTAGACGTAGGGTATAGTTAGCCAAAAGTGGCGGAAACAACCGATAGGCGGCAAATCCGGGCAATAACCAGCCTAACCTGGCACCGTAGTAAGTACCGGTAAACACGCGTAAATATTTAGGTAGGTTTAGAAAGTAGCCAAAGTAGAGCCACGGATCTATAAAATTGGAAGTTGGCGTAAATAGCGAGTCTTTGAAAATCAGTAGAACAGTGGTCCCAAACAATAGAATTAAGACCAAATGAAGATCGATTCGGGACTTAATTACTGATAAAAGTTTCAATCGCATTTCTAGCGACAAATTTCTCAACCCCCTCATTCGTTATCCGAATAACCATAGTATCCGCTATCGGTAAAGGTTTGTTTTTGGTTATAGCAATCAAATACCCCGTTCATATTGGTATTTTCTGGCAGTTCCATTTTGGAGAGGAGAACGTAAAAATAAACTCCACAGCCGCCATTTGCCGGATCATATTTTTGGTAGCGATAGCCGCAACCGTCTGCTGGAGCCAGATCTTTGACTACTGCCTCAAGAATTTGGTCGTCAATCAAGGGTTGCAAGAAAGACTGGCCGAGGTTACTACAATCCCATCCGTCCAGGTCGTCTTCAGTATTGTCAGGTAGATCGCCGTGTTTGATGTAGTATTGTACTAAAGCCTTATTGATTTTGACTAAATCCTCAATTCTTTTGGAATCGCGCGCCTTTTGCATTTGACCTATAGGGTTGATAGCGGCCAGCAAAGATGCAAATAATATCCCCAACATCACAATAACTACCAATAATTCCAACAAAGTGAAGCCGGATGAATTTTTGAGTGGCTTAAGGTCCATTATGACATTATAAAGAGAGCCACTTACGGAATGCAAACGTAGAGATTTATGTCTATTTATCCTCTTTCACCTGCCGCATTTTTAAAATCCGCGGGAACTTCCTGGATCCAACTGTCAGTGTAAATGTCATATGGTGATCCTTAACCTTATGTTTACGCTTGGTTTTGGGATGGGCTATTTCATTGTAATCCCACCAACGGGAGACGAAGTTGGGAATGGTAAAGGTACGGTCATTACCGGCAAAGGCAGAAAACGGGTCAGCCAGTTGTAGTGATTTTGTTTTTAGATTAACTCGCGTGATGATGCTGTAGTGACCGTCGTCCCCGTCTGAATATTTGCCGAAGTCTCCTTGCCATTCGACTCCAACCGGTTGGTGGTAGTGATTGATGATCCGGTCAAGGTCTGCCACCGTCGCATTGGCTTTGTACCAAAACCGGTATTGCGGCAGGAGTTTGGTGACAGCCAGACCCAATTCCAAAATATTCATCCCGTGCTTTTTGAGTTTCCGTCTGACTCCGGCAGCTTCCACAAACCTATCCTGGGCGATCTTAGTGCCCAAAAATCCCGCGAGCATCGAAAGAACTGCCGGACCGCAATGGTCCCAGGTTTTTTGCTTGAGGCGCGGTAGCTTCGGAAACGGTTTACTTAATGTCTTTGCCATATTTGGAGAGGAGACTGGCAAGAAGGTCCTCAAATTTCAGGCCGTGTAATGCGGCCACTTCGGTAAACGGCAACCCCAAATCCGGACCAAAAGCCGTATTGGGGTTGGAATCGGTAAAATAAGGCGTATTGGTCGTCTCATCGATACGGATATCAAATTTGGCATAGTCTTTGTGGCTCAAGCCGTTAAAGGCGCGCACTGCCAGTTTTTCAATCTTGCCGCGTAACGGTTCGTCAACCAGTTTATATCTATAAGCGTGTTCGTCATCGTAAGACTCGATGCTCGTGAAAAAATATTTGCCGTCGGGTTTTTTGCGAAACACTTTTTGGGCCATGAAGACATGGTTTTTCTGGCCGTCGTCAAAAACACAGACCGTGACTTCCGGGCCCGCGATAAACTTTTCGACGATCACAGACATCTTATAAGTGCCGATCATGTCATCGACGCGCTTTTGAGCTTCTTTGACAGTATCCTTGACTGCATGGTCGTCAATTCCGACACTGCCGCCGCTTTCGTTGAGTTTGACGATGAGTGGTACGCCCAAATCAGCCTGGATTTCAGTTCCCGCCCGGCGGATATACTGAAATGCAGGTGTGGGGATGTCATAGGCCATCAGGAGTCTCTTGGTCAAGTTGCGGTTATTTCCTATGACCAGACCTTCCATTGGCGCTCCGGTATAGGGGATATTTGAGAGTTCCAAAGCTGCCGGGACCGAGGTTTGTAGTTTGTCCTTGCCTTTGAGAGTGTCAACTAGGTTGATGACCACATCTGGTTTATCGACTAATAAATTGGTCAAAAAGTACTGGTTGCCGGGATGGCCCTTAGCCTCAAGGCCGAGCTTTTTGACAGCCTCAATGACTTCCGCGGCCCGTTTTTCAACTTCCACTTCTGCCTCGTAAGCTTCGGTCGTAGGAAACCACTCACGTTCTACATGTGAATAAGCGACCACGACCAACTTCAGCTTTTTTAGAGCGTCTTTGTCAAGCGCGAGTTCAATTTTCTCCGCTTTTGCGGGCTCGGGCTTTGGTTTACCCTCCCCTATTTGTACTATAGGCTTATCTGTTTGGGTCATAAGTTAACTTCTGATTAGGTTTATTTTATCATACTGGATGGGATTTAGGTGGAAGTAGATTTAACTAAAGTGAGGCAGGAAGTTATATCGATAGCGCATCCAAAATCCGGCCAAATAAGTCCTGCTCCACTTTGACTATTTGTTGGGTTTCGGCTGACACAAATGCCGTCTTGGAAATGGATATGGGTAAAAGTCCCAAAAGCTTTTGGTCGTCAATGGCTTTGATTTCAAACACCAGTTGATTATTTAATTCTTTCAGTTCTATTTTCTTGACATTGGGTGTGGCTATGGTGGCGCTAGTGGTGGCACTGCCTGTAGGTGAGGCTATGGGATTTATGGTTTCGATCCGGTCGGCGATGCCACTTGCGAGGAGATGGCGTACCGCCACATCGGGTAAGATGGCTACAGTCTTGGTGCCCGCTGGTGTGGTGACGATCAAAGCATTGGTCGATAGATCAATAGACAATGGAAAATGAGTTTCTGCCTCTACCTCCCCGTGTTTGATTACGAGTCGTCCGCCGGAACTTGCGATTTTGACGTCGTCGTCTTCCAGGTCTTCATTTATTTTTTCCAAAGCTTCATCTCCTTCCAGTTCTACTTCTTCGCCATCTAGTTGTTTTACGGATATTTTAAATTTATTATCTGTCATTTCCAGCTTGATTCTGACTCCATTTTCCCGAATATCAACTTTAGTTTTATTTTTTAGAGTCTTCACATCCAGTTTTTCTGATGCTTCTCCTTCCCTTTTTTCAGATTCGGTTTCTGTTTCAACTTTCACTGCCGACGCTTGGGAGGTGCTACTACCACGGCCGGATGAGTCACTCTCTCCTGAATTGCTGTTTGAAGAACTTGAGCTATTACTTCCAGAACCCGAACTACCGCTATTTGAACTACTTCCGGAATTGTCGTCGTTGTCGTCATCTTCACCAGAACTCTCCGAATCGCTGCCTTTAGCCAAGAGGTTATTGGTCGTACCCAGAACTGCCGTGTTTTGCCAATTTTGAGTCAAGGTTTTGACGGACAAAACCAAGGCAATGACTCCTAAGCCAATAAATGTATAGCGGAGGTAGAGATGAGAAGGCACGGCGCCATAATGTTTGGCAGAATGGGATCTTCCAGAAGCAGGTTTTTTGGCAGCACGTCTTTTCATGGCTATTTTAGTATGACTGATCAAATTCAGACTTGTCAAGTCGGCAAAAGATTGATTCAACGATCTAGAATAGTCTGATTGAGGCTAAACTGTTTTTCGTATTAGTTTGCGCGTAAGCTTTAAAATTTCCTGGCGATGATAGGGATCTTTCAAAATGTGAATGGCGCTTGGCAAAACCGATAAAATGATGATGACCAACACGATCGGTAGTAAGTATTTGTCAACATCAGGAATGGATTTACCCAAGAAATATCCAGCCAGATTCAAGCCGATGGCCCACAAGACTGCGCCTAAGAAGTTGAAGGTGACAAATTTTTTGTAATTCATCTCTCCTATGCCAGCCACAATCGGCGCAAAAGTGCGCACGACCGGCATAAACCGGGCAATGACGATGGTTTTCGCGCCGTATTTTTCATAAAATTCCTGGGCTTTGGCAATATTTTTTTTGTGAAACAGAAGTGAATCTTCGCGCTTGAAAAGCCGAGGACCGATGCGTTTGCCAAAGGCATAACCGACATTGTCGCCCAAAACCGCAGCGGTAAAACAAGTGACGATCAAAATAGGTAGCGATAAGATATTTTGTGAGGCCAAAAATCCGGCGGTAAAAAGGACGCTATCTCCGGGCAAAAAAAAGCCAATGAGTAGGCCTGATTCGGCAAAGATGATCGCAAACAGACCTAAGTAACCAATGGTTTCAATAAAATGGGCTAAATTCATAAACAAAATCCAAGTATAACAGTAGTAATAATTCTTAGCAATTACGCATTTGATATTCTGTTAACGAACGTGTTAAAGTAATCATATGAACAAGTTGCTTTTACCTGTGATGGTGGTAATACTCCTAATAGGTGGAGTATTGGTGGTAAATCAATTCTTGAGCACTTCTTCAGGCTCGCCCGAGATAAATAATGAAGGCTCTTCGCAGGCTACTTCAACCCCAAGTGGCAATCAATCTACGGGTGATTTCGTAGGCCAAAAACTAGCTACAAATTATTATGAATTTACCCAAGCAGACTATAAACGCCTGCGAGAAGAAAATCGCCCACTGCTTCTCTATTTCTACGCCAATTGGTGTCCGACTTGTGCTGCCCAAGAACCAGTCATGGTCGAGGCCATGAATAAGGGGGTATCAAATGGCATGATAGCTCTCCGCGTCAACTACAACGATACAGCTACAGACGCTACCGAAAAAGAGTTAGCCCGAGAATTTGCCATCACCTACCAACACACATTTGTGTCTCTAGATAAGGACGGCAAGAAGCTTGATCTGGTCAACGGCCAACAATCAGAAGAAGAATTGCGAGATCTATTTGCCCAGCTTTAACTTGTTTCTATAAGGATTTTTCTTTTCCCAACTTAAGAACCAGAGAGTCCACTCACACCCGACGAGTGGGTTAGCTAGACACCTCCGGTATTTTTAAATTATTTGAAGCTCCCAGGACCTTGCGGTCGGGGAATTTCGCGAAGGCGGATTAAAGCTTTATACCAAATTTAAATATGGTAGTTACTGTAGAAGCGCTAAGGCCAGTTAAACCTTTAGGAGTTAGAACTGAGACCGAAGGAGATACTTGGTTTGCGGTTTTAGCCGGTACTTATTCCTGACTTCGCCACGACCACTTCTTGACTAAAAATTAGCTTCAAAATTGAGGTTGATTTTACCTATTTGGGGTACGTCCTGTTTTTGTAAAATAGGGG
>LCEX01000024.1 GCA_000995415.1 Candidatus Gottesmanbacteria bacterium GW2011_GWC1_43_10 | reverse complement strand
CTGATCCGGATCGGGAAGGCGAAGCGATTGCCTGGCACCTTGAATACATATTGACTAAAAGCAAAACAAGTAGCACGGGTACCACAAGTACCACGGGAAGAAAAAAAGCTCGTGATACGCGTGATACTTTTGCTACCCGTGGTACCTTTGAGCGAATCACTTTTCATGAAATCACCGAAGAAGCCATCAAGGAAGCCTTGACTCACCCCGGGAAAATAAATTTGCAACTTGTAAATGCCCAACAGGCGAGGCGTATTTTAGACAGATTAGTCGGTTACAAATTGTCACCGCTACTTTGGAGAAAATTATCGCGCAAATGGTTGTCAGCGGGACGGGTACAATCAGTATCGGTGCGCCTCATTGTTGAACGCGAGCGGGAGATAGGGAAATTTAATAAACAGGAGTATTGGGTGATTGAGGGAGAATTTGTTACTAACGCCCCCACACCCCCTCTTATTAAGAGGGGGCTAGGGGGAGTTAGCTCGAAAACTATTATAGCTCAACTTATTTCAAAGAACGGTATTAAATATGAGCAGAGTCAAACGATTCAACTTTTTGACGGCAGTTATACCTATACTAAAACCTCAATTCCAGACAAAGCTGCCGTTGACCAAATCATTAAAGACGTAGCCCAACCTTTCACAGTTTCGGCAGTTGATAAAAAGGAAACCAAACGCAGTCCGGCTCCTCCCTATACTACATCGGCCATGCAAATTGATGCGGGCCGGAAACTTGGCTACACTTCAAAGCGGATCATGCAACTGGCCCAAAATTTGTATGAAGAAGGATTGATTACGTATCACCGAACAGACTCAGTAAATTTGTCAACTAAATTTTTAGGCGCTGTTAAAGCCTATATTGAAAAAACATTTGGTCCTGAGTATTCGCAGTATCGGACTTATGCGACCAAGTCAAAACTGGCGCAAGAGGCGCATGAAGCCATTCGTCCAACAGATATTAGAACTCAAATCCCAGAACTCAGAACTCAGAACAATTTAACAGAACAGCATTTCAAACTTTATGATCTGATTTGGAAACGAGCTATAGCATCACAAATGAAAGAGGCAATTTTTGATGCGACCACGATCCAAATCACCTCAAACAATGGTTATTTATTTCAAGCCCAAGGCTCGGTGATTAAGTTTGATGGATACTTAAAAGTTACGGGGCGGGACCAAGAAACAATTGAACTCCCGAGTGTAGTAGTGGGTGACACCATCAACTTAGTCAAATCAAATCCACTTCAGAAATTTACCCAACCTCCTCCTCGTTATAGTGAAGCCTCTCTCATTAAAGCTTTGGAAGAAGATGGTATTGGCAGGCCTTCAACTTACGCGCCGACTATTTCCACGATCGTCGAACGCGGTTATGTGGAGAAAGAAACTCGTGAAGACGGACGAAAGGGACGCAATTTTGTTCCCACAGAACTTGGGATTTTGGTCAACGACTTTTTGGTGCGGCATTTCCCCAACGTGGTAGATTTGCGCTTTACTGCGACCATGGAGGAGGAGCTTGATGATATCGCCGAAGGAAAACGTGAGTGGCAACCAGTAGTAGCTGAGTTTTATAAACCGTTCGTAGAAAAACTGAATCATGTACTTGAGAAAGTGGAAACGATTGAAACTCCGGTCGTTAGTACCGGACAGAAGTGCCCGGAGTGTAAGGCGGGAGATGAGATTATTAAGGAAGGCCGATTTGGTAAATTTTTGGCGTGTTCCCGTTTTCCAGAATGCAAATATACGAAAAATCTGGTAGAGAAATTGGGTATCAAATGCCCGGATTGCAAAGAGGGAGATGTGGTTGTCAAAAAGACCCGCACCGGCCGCATTTTCTACGGCTGCTCCCGCTATCCAGATTGCAAATACGCCTCGTGGACAAAACCAAAAATAGATGTGCCAAATTCAACTCCAAATCCGGAGGTGTCTAGCTAACCCACTCGTCGGGTGGGAGCCGTTGCCGTTCAAATCCTGATTAAATCGTGAGAGAAATGGCTAGAATAGAGCTATTCCACAAACCGAAACGTGGAGAGAATTTGTTCGCGTAAGTTATAGTAGGTAGGTATTTCCTCAGTTGTCATAGTCATGATCGGCAAATGGAAAATGTATAAATAACCATCCCGGTCAAAAACAATATTATTCGCCACATCAACTCCTCCAATATTTATTTGAATTCCCTGAATATCATTCGTAATATTCTTTATTTTCGAGAGGATTGTTACAAGTGGTCCTACTTTTCTCTGAGTTAAACTGTTTAAATACGCAAGATATTCAGCCGTAGTTCTGCCAACAAAGGGACTATTTTTATATATTTCCAGTTCTAGTACTGCCAAATTCCGATTAGCCTCAAAAAATTACTTTTTATCTATCAACCCTTTATATCGACTTAATTGGTATGGAGTCAATTGCTCTTTTTGAAATGTCCAGTTTGAGGGATAATTAAATTCGAATTTAAGATCTTGATCTGTATATGTTTTCCAGTTGGAAATTTCGGTTGTTGAATTTGGAGTGGGTGATGGCATCAATGTTAATTTTTGTCGAGTAAGTTTACTTGTTAGTAATAGCGCCCCAAAAAGAATAACCACGCCGACTGGCCAGTATTTATGGAAAAACGTTAGTTTAGGTTTTTTTGTTGTTGGCACAAGATTAAAATATCATTATAATAAGCATTATTATAACCTACTTTGCGCGGGGTTTCTCGCTGCAATCGAAATTGACTCGATAGTATGAAACACATTGATAATTCTAAAGCCTTGCAACAAATTGTACCTTTGGTTCTTACAGTGGTGATTTTGGCGGTGCTGACTGTTATTCTTTATGCTTTTATTCTTCTCATTGATCTGTTTCACTTTGGCGAAAACATTGTGCTTATTGCTCGGCCGGTAGATATCATGGTAGGGTTAACGATTTATCTTAAGACTTCAATTGACTTTGCTATATTTATGGGGAGGTTGATGAGTGCCAATCCGGGATGGAAAAATCGGATTGCTTTGGAAATTGGTACAGCTTTGGGAAATGCACTGGGTACTCTAGTCGTCATTGCAATTTGGATAATATTTAAGGAGGTAGAATTACTCCTGGCTCTGATGGTATTTTTGGCAGCCTTAGTTTTATTTGAATTGGCTCATGGCGGACTTGAACATTTTGGCAGTTGGGAAAGTAGTAATCTACTTAAGCGACATACATATTTGTTTTTGCATCATTTTCTGGATGCGGTATTGAAAATCATTGATCCAGTACTTAAGCGCATCATGCCGGATTTATCTGCTAAAATGCAGGGGAAAGCGAGTCTTAATTGGAAGCAACTATTTATATTTAGCATGAGTATTCCCTTTATTTTGGGGCTTGATGATTTTGCCGGTTATGTCCCACTCTTTAGTGTCATCAACGTCTACGGATTTGCCATTGGCGTATTTTTGGGCCACACGATTTTAAATATTGCCCTCTTTATTTCACCTTCAAGAACGATCGTGGCTGTCAGAAATGAATATGTGAGTTTCCTGGGAACTTTGGCCTTTATTGCTCTTGGGTTTTATGGATTGTTTGAAGTGACACGAATCTTGAGCACCTTGAGGTTTTAAGTTTTGCATGACCCGTGTATAATGAAAGCAACTATGGATGAAATAAGTGTAGGTACCCGAGGTCAACAGAAAAATATGTGGGGGGTAGTGGTGGGAGTGATTATCTTAGTTTTATTGATTTTATTTATTGTGGCATTGATGTTTAAAAAACCCAAAATAGTTTCGCCACTTCCCGAAACCGAAGATGATGTCCGGGTGATTTTTGTCTCACCCAAGCCTTCAACTATCGAATCCAGCCCCGAGACATCGCCCTCTGCGACACCCAAAACCACCAAAAGTTGACTCCAGGTATTAGATTCAGACATTGCGCATGTGACTTTCATTTGTTTAAAATAAACTTATGGATCTATTGACTGCGATTAAGTCGTGGGACAAGAACCTGTTTTTGGGACTCAATAATCTACCGCACCCCTGGTTTCTGGATCAGGTCTTTTTGTTTTTTTCATTTTATCCGCTCATCATTTGGTTGATTATTGGGGTGATAGTGGTTTTGTATGAGGAACGAAATGAAAAACTTTTTTTAGTGCGTCTCGTAGTCGCTCTAGTTTTAGCTGGGATTGTAGCCACAGCACTTATCAAGCCGATTATCCGCCGACCACGGCCGGATATCTCCTTTGGAGATCAGGTGGTGATGGTACAGGAAAAACCAGCAGCTTTCCCATTGAGTAATGACTTTGCTTTTCCTTCTGGTCATGCAGCAGTAGCCTTTGCTGGAGCTTATGTCGTGACGTACGAAGAAATCAAAAACAATAAAAAACGGAAGCGGAAAATCAACATCTGGATTTTTTATTTAGCTGCGACTTTGACGGCTTTCTCACGGATCTATTTGGGCAAGCATTATCCGCTTGATGTCCTTGCGGGTGGATTATTGGGATGGGTCATGGGTTGGGTAGCGTGGAAATTGGTAGACTTGGTCAAACCACCGAAAGCTTATTAATGCCTAGAAACCAAAACCTTCTTCGGTATCAGTATTTCTATCTGGGGTGCTCTCAGTAAAGTCGGATGTCGTTGGCTTGGTATCCGATCTGACAGGTGGAGCTAAAAAGGTTGGTGTATCGGTGCGTATTCCTGAAGGCAGTGGTAGCTTTTCCTGCCCGCGCTCTAGTTTTTGTTTGGGAAAACTCGGGCATTTATCCGGATGCTCGTCGCAGATTTTGCGGCATTCCGCGATTGTTGAACAATTGCCCTGTTCTTTGATTTTTTCGCGTACCCCTACACCCATTCTTTTACTAAAACTAGCGCATTTCTCGCGGTTTTCGGCTTGGCTGCAAAAAGTGCGGCAGGCCGCCAAAGAATCGCAGCCCAATTCGGTTTTACCGAGTTCGATCAAAGCTTCCTTCCGCGTCCGATCATCATTTTGGTTAAATTTGCGGCCAAAAGCCGCACATTTATCATGGTTTTGCGGTAAGTTGCAGAGCTTGCGGCAGTCTTCGCGGTTGGTGCAACCGAGTTCGGTTTTAGCCAGTTCCAGAGTTTGATTTTCGTTCGTTTGTTTGAGCCCCATGCGTTTTGTAAATTCCTGACACTTTTCCTGATTGGCTTCTTGTTGACAAACCTCCCGGCATTCGGTGACTGAGCTACAACTTAATTCAGTTTTGGCGAGTTCCACCAGCCGGTCCTTCTTGAACAATCCGTGTGCTTGCCCAAAGCTTTTACAAGTCGGTTGATTTTGGGATTGACTGCAGAAAGCCTTGCAATCAGCCACGTTGGCACAGTTTCCGAGTTCGGCTATCGGAAACGTGATGCCGGTGGTGGTAGTCAGTTTTTGTTCCGGAGCTTCATCGCCCAAAACGTCGTTTTTGACGCCGTACACGCTATATGACCAACAGGCGGCTTTGTTTTGAGGGACATCACAAAACAAGTGACATTCGGCCCGATCCCGACAGTTACCGAGTTCTGGTATGGGAAACTCGTAAGCAGCGGAAGATTTGACGATCACTAAACCAGCGAATAAAAACGCCATCAAAACCATCAGCTGAAAAATTTTTTTCATAAATTAAAACGGATTCTGGTAATCGTTGGAACTATTGGTAGTTGATGTGGTTGCAAATTGGTCAAAAGGGTTAGTTGAATTATCTTCGGTAAACGGATTGGCCGGGGTTGTGCTTGAATTATCAGTCGTAAATGGATTGGAATTTGAGTTTTCGGCAAACGGGTTGTCACGATCATTCACAGTGCTTGGTGTGGTTGATTTGGTGATCTTTGAACTAGAATTAAATAACAGATATGTAGTGGCTCCCGAAAGCGCAAGGATAAGCAAAAGCAAAACTAGGAAAACCACACGAAAACTGTGATTGGGTGAAGTAGTAACCGCGGGAGAAGGATTAAATTCGGGATTGGTTGGCAGATTTGGTTCCATCAGATTAACCGTAACAAGTCTAAGGTTCTTTTGTCAAGAGCCGCACAGAAAACTACCGATTGGGACGAGTTCTTGTAGTCTGGTATTATCCGCACCAAAAAAAGCCGAAGCAGCTCCGCCATCAAGGTTTATAAATACTGTAAATTGTTTTATTGCTGTATTGTTAAATTGTTCAGTTAGCCGAGGTAAGTCAGATAAAAAAGGACCGGAGTTGTGGTTATCTTGTTCAACGATCGCTAACAAATAAACTTCCTCATTTTCGGTTTTACCCACAAGTACTCGACGAGTGTGTTCGTCATTTCGTATAGAAAGTTTTGCAGCAGGAGTAAATAACGGGCCTGATTGAAATACAAAGTCTACTTGGTCGAGTGGCGGCGCAATTTCGCTTAAGGATAACTGTTTCTGTTTTTTGTAAACAAAGCCGTTCACCAGTTGGGAAGTAGAAACTACCCGGTTGTAGTAATTTGGGGCAATAAAAAATAGGCCAACCGGCGTATGGTTTGAGGTGTAGAATCCAGCGTTTGTGCCAAATTTGCAGCGGTTTTCGCTAAGCAAAGTTTGGCTGGTTTTGGGACTTGTGAAGTTGGGAATGAGTTTTAAAGATTCGGGATGAGTTATTTTTTGAGTGAAGACTTGATAAGTCATGCCCTCAAAATTGACGATTGCTCCCGAGATAGGTGAGGCGACAGGTTGAGGTGATGGCAATTTGGGTGAAGGCAACGGGTACAAATTGATTCCTACCAAAGATAAGAGGCCAAGTAAAAATTGCAAAAGCGGGCGCATAGATTTTCAAGCGTTAATTATTTGGTGTGGGTGGAGGGGTGGAATTTATGACTTCCGGTGGACTTTTACGCAGTTCAGCAAAGATGATCAAAGAATAAAACAAAAATAGCAAAGAGTTGAAGAACGGAATCGGTGGATTAAAGCCCAACCCAGACATAAACATTTGGATAAGTGTTGGCAAAGTCAGTGCATGTAATCCTATTTGATAAATTTTTCCGTAAGATAAGGATATATGCATGAGTTTTGTAATTGCAAGTAAAACCAAGGACAAGATGAGGAGGGAAATCAGTCTGGTCATCGGCAGGAAAATGCTTAAACCTACAAACAGCACGATGCCTAGTATCCACGGGACATAATTTAACCAGGGTAAAACTTGGGTGAGGAAAAGATCGACTTGTTGTTTGTCGATGACGATGTTTCCGGCATCTTTCAAGGGATACAAACGGTAACCGGACTCGCGGTCCCGCATCACGACATTGTCCCGAGTCACAAAAACCAGCGACTGACTTTTGGCATAATCTTCAATACTGGCTTTGGTATCGATCGTGAGGAGGTAAAATTGCTTCTGGTCAGAAACGGCCGGCGGAGTATCAGTAAAAAGTTCATAAGGAATGGGGAAATGCAGAGGCTCGATTTGGTTAGTCGAAAGTTGTCCTTGTTTGATAGTGATGACAAGGTTTGCCGGGTAGAGTCCGGCGGCGCGGGTTTGTAGTCTCCCGCTGAACTTACTTAAAGGAGGTAAGATGACCGTAGTCAGTGAAAGAGTCAAGATCAAACCCAAAACAAAAGAAAAGAAAAGAAAATATTTGAGGGAAAAGGAGAATTTTGCCTTAACTACATCATGGTAGTAAACAGGCGAAAACATGCTTTTCCAAAAGACGCGGACAAAAAGAGAAAGTTTGTTCATATTGTTCGGGTACAGAGAAACACAAAATGCTTTAAGCTAGCCTTTAATTATTTTCATTGTATAATATCCACATGCTAAAACTCAATGCCGAAGAACTGCGGACCACTGATCCAACTCCGGATCAGATTGCGAGAGTCAAACGCCGGCCAATTTACATCATTTTGGACAATGTGCTTGATACATACAATATTGGGTCAATTTTTAGACTGGCCGATGCAGTAGGGGCTGCCAAAGTATTTATTTGCGGCGAGTCACTGACGCCACCGCATGCCAGGATCAAAAAAGCTTCGGTGAGTACTTGGAAGTGGGTGCCTTGGCAATACGCTTCAACCGCGGTTGAAGCGATTGCCAAAATAAGAAATCAAAAATCTCGGCCAGAGGCCGATCAGCCTTTGGCTGAAAAAATCAAAATTATTGCAGTTGAGCAAGACAAGCGGAGTCAGCGATTTGATCAAGTACAATATGAGTTGCCACTAGCTTTGGTTGTGGGAAACGAGACACATGGAGTGTCCAAAGAAGTTTTGGACATGGTTGACACGATCGTTGAGTTACCCATGTTCGGAGTGAACAAATCGCTTAACGTGATGGTGAGCTGTGGGATAGTGCTTTATAAAATCATAGAGCAACTTGTTTGAGTTTCCCGGAGTGTAAATATAAATCACTCCCGGAGTGTTTAGTTTCAGCAAGCTGCCAGACTCAATATGAGTGTTGAAGGTTTACGGACTGAAGGATATCGGAAACGGGCGCATTCGTGGGTACAGGAAAATTACCAAACCATAGCTTTCATACTCCAGGAAGCGGCAAATGAAAGGATAACAAAGGGAAAAATACCTAAACCTGATCTTTTTTCAAATGATTTCTGCGGTCCAGCCACTCAGTGGATACCTCAAGATTTACTTGGAGACGTGAAAGTGGAATCTTTCGATGTTTATCTCCACGAAGAAAAACTAGATGAACATTTATGTTTTATGTTAGGCCCTATAATAATAGATTTTACTTTTGGCCAATGGTTGGATAACTTAGATACAGCTATTAGACAACACCCTAAACTTTTTGTAGGAAGAGTTTTGGTGGCGACTAAGAAAGAAATACAAGACACGTTTGGTATCCGATATTTATTATACCCGCAAGCTACATCATTATAGGTTCATTGACAGTTAAGAGTAACTTGATTATAATGCTATGAGTTATGAACTAGACCAAGTCGATATTTATGGCTGATTAGCCCGCCGACTTGGCGGGTTTTTTAGTCTAAACTGGTTCATAACGCTGCACTTTGACAATCAAATGGTGGTAGGAATTTTTGGTGACTTTTGTTTCTGAGTGAAACATTTGTCAATTTTTTTTGAGAGTTTGATCCTGGCTCAGGATGAACGCTGGCGGTATGCCTTAAGCATGCAAGTCGAACGATCTTGTCCTTTGGACAAGAATTTTCAAATTATCCAATAATCCAATAAATACCAATTATCCAATAAGAGCAAAATTCTTATTTGATTATTTGAGAATTGGATTATTTGTTGATTGGAAATTCTCGCCCAGAGGGCGAGGTAGTGGCAGACGGGTGAGTAATAGTAAGGAACGTACCCCAAGGTCAAGTATAGCCTTCCGAAAGGAGGGGTAATACTGGATAGTTCCCGATTTAATCGGGTAAAGCACGTAACTGTGCGCCATGGGAGCGGCCTTATTCCTATCAGCTTGTTGGTAGGGTAAAAGCCTACCAAGGCGATGACGGGTAGGGGGCGTGAGAGCGTGACCCCCCACAATGGCACTGAGACACGGGCCATACACCTACGGGTGGCAGCAACTGGGAATAGTTGTCAATGGACGAAAGTCTGAACACGCGATACCGCGTGAGGGATGAAGTATCTCGGTATGTAAACCTCTTTTGCCAGATCATCGAGATTTGGCGAATAAGCACCTACAAACTACGTGCCAGCAGTCGCGGTAATACGTAGGGTGCAAGCGTTATCCGGATTTACTGGGCGTAAAGTGTCGCGTAGGCGACTTCTTGTGTCACATCTTAAAGAGTAAGGCTTAACCTTGCCGTTGGATGTGAGACTAAGAAGATTTGAAGAAGAGAGGAGTACCTGGAACTGACGGTGGAGTAGTGAAATGCGTTGATATCGTCAGGAACACCAAAAGCGAAGGCAAGGTACCGGCTCTTTCTTGACGCTGAGGCACGAAAGCTAGGGGAGCGAAGCAGATTAGAGACCTGCGTAGTCCTAGCCCTAAACGCATGGATGCTAGATACCCCGTCGCAAAACCTATGGGTTTTGCGACGAAATCAAAAATCAAAATGTCCTGCAGAGCAGGATCTGGCTTTGCCAGACAAAATTCAAAAATATACAAGGTATCCCTTCGGGACTATTTATAAATTTGTCCTTGTTAAATTTTGATCTTTGACTTTTGAATTTTAGATTTCGCAAAAACGTAGTTTTTGCGATGGGGTGTCGCAAGCTAACGCGTTAAGCATCCCGCCTGGGGAGTACGAACGCAAGTTTAAAACTCAAAGGAATTGACGGGGACCCGCACAACCAGTGGAGCATGTGGTTCAATTCGAGACGAAGCGAAAGACCTCACCAGGGTTCGACATGTAACTGCATGTCTAAGAAATTAGGCAGCCTTCGAGGGTGTTACAAAGCTGCTGCATGGCTGTCGTCAGCTCGTGCCGTGGGGTGTTGGCTTAAGTGCCAGAACGAGCGCAACCCCCATCCAATGTTAAATTATCATTGGAGACCGCCCGCTTCTTTTTGAACTCACGAGTTCAAAAAGAGTTGCTTAGTTATTAGTTAATTAGTTACTTAGTAATTTTCTAAGTAACTAAGCATCTAATCAACTATGTAACTCAAATTCGTAGAGTTTGAAAAGAAGCGGGAGGAAGGAGGGGACGACGTCAAGTCAGCACGGCGCTTATGCCCTGGGCAACACACATCCTACAATGGCGAAAAACAACGAGATGCAAGCTCGCGAGTGCAAGCCAATCTCTGAAATTTCGCCTCAGTTCAGATTGCAGTCTGCAACTCGACTGCATGAAGCCGGAATTGGTAGTAATCGCAGATCAGCATGGCTGCGGTGAATACGTTCTCGGGTCTTGTACACACCGCCCGTCAAGTCAACAAAGTTGGAAGTAGCTGAAACTTGGGTTTCCCAAACTAAGCTAAGCCCAGCGATGGGGACTAAGTCGTTGGCCTATAATAATAGGAGTTGCGACCTTTAACAGCAATGTTTCTGAAAAATGTACCTATATCGGTGAACCCTACGTTTAGATATACTAAATAAGGGAATACCGAGGGAAGTTTAGATGAAGCATGGTCCAACAAATACTAGATTTTTGAAAGATAAGAAATCACATCTTAAGTTGTCCCAACTACAAAAAGATTTTGTTATCGGAACAATATTAGGAGATGGTTGCTTAATCACTTCAAGGTCTGGCAAAGCTGCGCGCTTACAAGTAAGTACAGAAAGCAAAGTATCATGAATTTGTTTTCTGGAAATACAATTTTCTTAAAGATTGGATTACAACAAAGCCACGGTATGATCGTTATAATGATTCAGCCGTATTTCGTACTATTTCACATCCAGATTTAATGGCAATAAAACGTCTTTTTTATAAGGACGATATAAAAATTGTTCCGGGAAATATAAAAGATTTACTTAAAAATCCTTTAAGTTTAGCTATTTGGTTTATGGATGATGGAAATGGTCATAAGAGAAATCCATATTTAAGATTAAGCACGTATGCATTTAAAGAAGCAGGGAATAAACTTTTACAAACCTGTTTGAGAGAAAATTTTTTATTAGATGCAAAAATTTTCCATGACAATAAGGGTTTTTATCTGTGCTTTTTAAAGGACAATGCACTTAAACTTTATAAATTAATCAAGCCATTTATTATTCCGTGCATGGAATACAAATTTATAAAGGTTAATTCTATAACCCCGTAGAGACTACACGGTACCTCCCGACGGCCGTCGGGATGAAGATATAGTCCATGCCTCTGGAAACACGAGGAATAACATGAACAAGGTATCCCTAGCCGAAGCTGGGGATGGATCACCTCCTTTCTACGAGAAATCGTCCCGATAGAATTGGGACGCAATCTTTTGTTAGTTAGATGTAAAACAAACTGACAATACAGTATTAGACTCTTAAAATTTTCCTACCACCATTTGGTTGTTAAATAAAAATCCTCCGTTATACATCGGAGGATTTTTTGTGGTAAAATTTCTCTTATTGGCGCGATGGCGAAGAGGTAACGCGGCTGTCTGCAAAACAGCTATGCAGGGGTTCGATTCCCCTTCGCGCCTCATAAAGCAAATACTGGGACAAAACACTTGCCTGCCGGCAGGCAGGTCTACTGCGGGGGTTCGATTCCCCCCGAGTTCAATGACAATAAATATCGAAGCGCAAAGAATACTAAGAGAGTTTGTTTATCAACAAAGGCCTGAGTGGGGACAAGAAGAGAGGTACTCTTTTAAGTATAAAGTAAGTGTATTATTCAATAATTGGCATGCGAATCTACCAGGAGGCGCTTACAGAAATTATCCACTCAACCTTCTGGAAGAAAGGTATCCAAGAGGAAATTCGAGAACGGAAATGTCCACAATTGATTTATTTTCTAGAATTGACCAAACACTTGCGCGCCATGGCATTGATCAAAAAGAAATAGTCAAGCTTCAAGAAGAAAGGAAACAACATGATCCGGATGCATACATCAATCTAATTGTATTGACTTTACCCGCATTTCGTACACTTCTGGAAGAAGGATTTCTTTTAAGGGATTTAGTTGAATGAAAACGAAATAACGAGAGAATACTAATAATCGTTACTTTACTGTTCCTCCTTTACCAAATTCCACGGTTTTTCTTAAAACGCGATTTGCGCTTGACAATAAATACCTTTTTATTCTACAGTTTAATAGATGCCGATCTTTACGGCATAAAGTGAACGAAATACATCCTGTCCATTTTGAAAAACTTACTAACAAAGTTGACCGCCTGAAGTTCCTCCTTTTGTTTTCGGTACTAGTTTCTTTGTTTACGCTGTTTGTGATTGTCCTCAAACTGCCTGAACCCACTTCATATACTAGCAAAGCAGGAACGAACACGGCCAGTTTCTCGCTTTTGCCCACCCAAATCAGTCTGCCGCCGGAATTTGGTTTCCAAGTTTGGGTGAATGCCCAAAATCCAGTTGCCTTTGCCCATGTAGAAATCAATTTTGACAAAAATCTGGTGGCTTTGACACAGGAACCAGAACTCATCAATCCCATGCTGAGCCGCGTGGTGAAACGGACTTCCAAAACCGATGCCAATAAAACCGGAGTGGTGGTGTTTGCAGTCGGATTGGATCCGATCAACAAAGCGTTAGCTCCAACTGGAGCATTTCAACTCGCGAAACTGACGTTCAACACAATTACTACCCAGTCCAACCTGACGACACAACTCACATTTAACCAAAGCGCGCTGAAACTCGTCAATCCCGATGCAAGTGTATTTACTCTGACCACTACCAACTCCAACTTGACACTAAATCCGTTGGTACTACCAAGTCCAACTCCAGCGCCTTCTCCCAGTCCTTCAGTAGCTCCGAGTCCAGGTCAGATTGGTAGTTGCGATGCTTATTGTAAATCCGTGAGTTTGACAAGAGGTCTATGTCGTCAAAACGCCGCCCAGTGCGGAAAGAGTAATGAAGTGTATGTAGCAGAGGGTAATAAGTACTGTGCGGCAAGCCGAAGAAATGATGTGTGTTGTTGCGAAAAATAACTAATATATGACAAGAAAAATTCAACTAGCTATCTTTGGTTTATTGACTTTCAGTTTCGTTTTTTTCGTATCAGGAGGACTGATTGGTTTAATTTCCAAAAACACACAAATTGCCCAAGCTCAAACAGGTTTAGTAGGTGATGCCAATGGGGATGGGCATGTGGATGAGGGAGATTATAATATCTGGTTGATCAACTACAATCTGCCTACTAGCCTTGGGTCAGGGAGTGGCGATTTTAACAACGATCGCATCGTAGATGGAGTAGACTACACATTGTGGCTTGCCCATTATGGAGAAATACTAGTCCCCACGCCGTCGCCTTCAATAGTACCGATACCAAGCGCTTCGCCTATCATCACTAAATCGCGACCCTTCGGCCCATTTAACCCTCCAACTTCTGACTTTGGTTTTCCATATACCGGAGGATTTCTGGATTTAAATATCAATACCGCTCTTGCCACCCTGGCTTCAGCCAAAGCCAGTAGCATGCATGTATTTGTGCATTTGACAGGAGGCAGAAGTAACTTCCAAACTTCAACCGGAGCCTTTGACTTAACCAAATGGAAAACCCAACTAGATAACTGGAAAAGCTTAGTTCCCCAAATTCAAGGCTTTGTGGATGATGGAACCATCATCGGTCACATGATGCTTGATGAACCCCAAGACCCCAACAACTGGGATGGCAACACGGTCCCTTGCAGTGATATTTTGGGAGCTGCTGACTATAGTCATTCATCCACCTTTTGGCCAAACATGCCAGCCGGAGCTGGAACTCATGCCACTTGGATAGCAGATCAA
>LCEX01000023.1 GCA_000995415.1 Candidatus Gottesmanbacteria bacterium GW2011_GWC1_43_10 | reverse complement strand
GTTTCCAGAGAATTTCAAGAGCATACGCCCGAGCGTAATGACCGACGAGTGGCTACCGCGCACCGATAAGTTTGTATCGGCAATCTCCGAGATGCTTGGAGAGGTAGCAAACTAAAGCAAGAACAGTCTCCGACAACTCTCACGAATGCTCATCATACGCTCCCGCTCATCTGGGGGTAAGTGGTCATACTCGCCTTTGTACTCCCCCTTGTAGACTATCCCAAAAGCCCGTGGCTCGCTGTCCTCCGCAATGATTTTTGAGAGCAGGATGGAAAACGCGTCTACTAAGTCGTCATGCCCAGTGCCGAAGCCTGTGAGTTGATTGGTGAGAAGTGGTATGCCTTTAGGAAATAGCACTTTGCCGCTCTGCACTAAGTGACTCACTGCGGATAGCCGCGCGTACTTGTCTTGGCCGTGTACCTTAACGCCGACTGCCGGGTACCCATCTTTTTTTAGCGCCTCGACCGCTGCCGATTGATACCCGACATCCTCGATGCACAGTTTGGACTTTCCCAGACTGCTTGAAATCAATTTTGCCTGCTCGACCGTCTCCAAAAAGGTAAGTCTTTTGTTGACGATGTTGGGCAGAATGTATATCTGCAGTTTGTCCCTGCTACCGTATACCCGCGCAGATACCATAGCGGTGTAATCTGCACTGTCCGATTTTGATATGGCAAGGTCTATGCCGGTGAGACAGTAGGAGGTGCCTTCTGGAATGGTGTCGTAGTACTTGATCCACTCCGGGCGGATGAGTTGTTCATCGCGTGGGAGTATTTTGAGCAAGTATTCTCGGGCCCAAGCGATGGGGTCGTTTATCACGCGCTTCTCTTCATCTACCGATTTCGGCGTTGGATACTTGCCAGGCCAGAGAGGGTTTCCGTCCTCATCGAAAAACGGATACTCGCGGAACTCTCCATCGCGCTCGCCGTTTACGATATCGTTTTGCAAACGGCGCATCAGACTGTCTTCGTGGAGAAGATTTCCGATCACTACGAAGCGAGTGCGTCTGTCACCGATAGGGAGCAGCTCGCCCTGAAACCACCACGATAGTTTGTCTCTCGACTCCTGCGTCTGTACCGACTCCAAACTTTCCAAGTCGTCGCATATTACCAAGTCGGGACGGTGTTCGTCGTGCAACAATCCTCGCACCGATTGTCCGACCGATGCCGCTGCAACCTTCGCATTGAGTTTGCGAATGATGAATGCCTTCGCTCCCCATTGATCTTTCTCCTCATCGATTGGTCCAAAGTCTCCACGTAGCAAGTGGTTTGTTTCAAGCTGCCGCCGTATGTTGGCGAGAGAACGACGCGCCTTTTCCTCCGTCTGTCCGACGATGAGAACGTGCTTTTTCTGCTGGATGCCGAACACGGCCCAGAGTACGTACGCAACGGAGGCAAGCGTGGTTTTTGCGCTTCCGCGGAATGCGGTAATGACAAGGAATTTCTTTTTACAGTCGCGCAGGAGCTTTATCATCTCCCTCTGGAACGGCGCGGTCGGATATTCCAGGCGCGTATGGAAATATACCGGGAAGAACCACTCGAAGTCGCGCCGCACTACGTCTGCCCGTAGTGTCTTATTGGTGAGCATCCGCCCGAACAAGCGATCCAGATTATTTGCGTTTTTTCTCTTGGCCATATGATAGTGATGAATGCTTAAGAGCCTGAATGCGTGCCTTCTTTTCTGCTTTTGTCATAGGTAGCTCTGTGGTGCCGATGGTTCCCGAAAGTTCCAGCTTGTTTGCGTAGCGGTGGCTGTTGTGCTGAAGCCACAGCCGCATGGCCGCTATTTCTCCCTGCCGAATCAGAGATATGACCTGCGACTCGGCGAGATCATTGATGAATTCGCGGCCCTCGTTAAAAGCCGCCTCAACCTCCTCTGCAAATTTTTTACTACCCTTAATCCAGCGGTAGAAAGTGGTGCGAGAGACACCGGCCTTGTCGCACGCGATTTCTTTAATAGGGGTGCGCTTGAGCTGTTCCAGTAGTATCACTTTCAGCTTGTCCTGCCGGACTTTAATAGTTTGTACTTTAGACATAGATTTCAGCTTTTTTGTTGCTAATTTTTTCCCAGCGGCGTATGGTCGTGAGACAGTATTCCTCGTCCATCTCGACCGCTAAGCAGCGGCGTTTCAACTGCTCGCACACTAGAAGGCACGTTCCTGATCCCAGGAAGCCGTCATACACGACAGCACCCATTTCGCTCGAGTTCAGTATCAACCGACGTATAAGCGGAAGAGGCTTCATGGTCGGATGAAGCTTGCTTTCGCTAGGGCGCGGATGGAAGAGTACCGAGCGATCTTTTGAGCGGCGGAATGCATGTGTACCGAACCAGCCGTACAAAATTAATTCATGAGCTGGGGCATAGTCGAGACGACCAACCACCGCTTGGGATTTAACCCAGATGAGGAGTTGGGCGATTTTGAAGCCACTCTCAATCATAGCCTCCCTCAATGACCACACCATTTTATCCGCGTTAAAGATATACGCCGAATTCTTCTTCGCGAGGAATGGCTTGACCGCCTCCAGCCACTCGCGATTGAAGACGCGATATTCTTCGTCGGTCTGCAATTGGTCGTTTGCAATTACTTTGTCTTTTGAGAGCTTGGAGAAACCGCGCTTGCTTTCCACGGCGGCGCAAGCGTATGGTATGTCGCAGCACAGGAGATTTATTTTTTCCTTGCCGACAAGCCGAGCAAGCAACTCCTTGTCGCGGCAATCTCCATAAGCAAGGCGATGGTCGCCGAGTTGCCAGATGGTACCTGGCTTAATTGAGCTTGCGGGCTTTGTTGCCTGTGAGTAATTCATAGCGATTTTTAATTAACGTAGCGAATATTGGGTCCCGCTCGGCGAGAAACGCCCGGCGCTTCATCTGTTCACATCCGACCATCAAACTCCCCGAACCCGCGCACAGATCCAACACAGTGTCACCAACTTTTGTGCAACGACGGAGGGCTTTTTCATATAATTCAGGGGGTTTTTGGGTCGGATGTTGCATTTCATTCCCCGGAATGCGACTCACAAGCCAGATATTGAAGAGATCAATGATGTCCTCGATAGAGCGATTACCGCTCCCGACTTCTTTGTTGAGAATGGTTGTGAGATTTTTCACTTTGTCGTTTATGTACGGAGTTCCGCGTCGACCATAGACCGCAAATTCTGTCGCCTTATTGAACGCAATTTTTGGAGTCGGCATTGAATTATTTTTTGCCCATATGCACAGCCGTTCAGAAATGATGCCGAGTTCCTGATACAGCGTTTGCAGAAGCCACACCCAGCGCTCATCGCACCAGAAGAGGTAGTGCGCGTCTGGCTTCGAAACCGCAATGCTGTTCTGGATAAGCGCCTTCATAAATGCGCGGTATTCATCTGGCGTCTTGTCATCTTTCTCACTGCCGCCGTATTTATTATTTTTGCCCTTGTACGACCATTTGATGTTGAAGGGTCCGTCTACGTCTACAAAATCAATGCGAGTATCGCCAACTAATTTACGAACCAGTTTCTCGTCAGTGGAATCAAAACAGCCAAGGGTGTGCGCTCCCAACTGCAGGAAGTCGCCCGGCTTTACCGTCGGCGTCTTTATTTTTGCTTTCTCTTTCTCCTCGTCGAAATCATCGCCTTCTATCTCGAGGTGGTCGTCCCACAAACGGGCAAGCGTGTCGGGGTCTATAACGTTGAGCAGCAATTCGGTGTCGAACCCGCGAAGCAAATCAGGGCTGAAAGAACCGTGTACCGAATTGGATATAAGGAGATATCCTTCGCGTTCCTTTTTGGTGAGCGGACGTGATGGCATACGCACGTCAATTTCTTCGTCAGCGCGGCCCATCTCGACGAGTGCTTTCTTGCGGCCATGCCCGGCAAGCAGTGTGCCATCGGTATCAATAACGGGAGTCTCAACTATATTGTACTTTTTTAGGCTCTTTATAAGAGTCGGGAGCGACCAGTCGTTTTGCTCCTGCGGGTTGCCCGCAAAATCAACGAGGTCGCGGACGCGGCGTCGCACTGTGCGCCATTCAAGTTTCTTAGCCATATGTTCTAGGCGATTAACCAATAATCGCTCAACGAAATAACACCAACCTTTCGGTTAGTGTTATTGCATTTTGGAGATAGAGATACTTAACGAATGCAACAACAGCAACCAAATTGGTTGTATTGCTACCTTCGTCAAAAACCCCTTGGCTTGAATCCACGCGGATCCTACCCGGCAACCTCCCTCGACTCATAGAGTGCTCTCGCACTCAGTCCACCGTCTTTTGGACGGCAACATAAGGCACAAACATATTTTGAAGAGCTCAATATAAGGATAGCAGAGTAAACGTTGCCGTCAACGTGGACTATGCACTGGAGAACGCCGGGGAGGAGCTGACAAATGTTACAGAACACTGTCACGGTTGTGGTATCATTTTTCTACGCTCCCGGCTTTTACTAGAGCCGTATTTCTCCAGAAATGTTACAGTGCCGAAAATGCCCTTTTCGTGTCACATTTGTAACATTTACAAAAACCGACCCGCGACTCAGGTGCCTTCGCACGACCGCCGAAACTGCGCTAAAATGGCTTGCTGGGTCTTGTTGAGTGGGCACTTAACTCACCTGGCCCGCAGGAACGTGAGACGGTGTTACGCGACCGTTTCGCATCAAAAAGTTCGAACCCGAAAAGGATTCGAACTTTTGTGATATTGATCGCATTTGTGCAGTTGGTGTCGAATAGTGTAGATTGAGCTTTCGTATGAAAAGATATCGTATCGCCAATTTCTATATCGACTCCACCCGCAGTGTTTTTCGAGGTCTTCCCAAAAATGCCGCCATGGCCATGGCGAAAAAAGATATGGAGTCCTCACTCAAATCTAGATACGGCGAACTTGGTTTTGATCAGAAGTTTGAGCGCTATATGGCGCTCGACAAGCCGGTGCTGTCGGTCGTGGAAGAGCACTCGTTCCTGCTTGAAGATATCTGCAACGCGTACGTTGGCGGGAGCTTCTATTCCGCGCTCACCGGCGCCTGCTGCCTCGGAGAACGCATATTTAACAACATTATTTTCAAGGTGGCGGACGATTTTAAATCATCGCCACGGTACAAGGAAGTGTATGGTAAAGGCTCGATCATCGATTGGGATCTTGCAATAAACATTCTCTCCGACTGGAAGATCATTGATGATGTGACTCAGACAAAGTACCTCCGCCTCAAGCGTCTGCGCCATGAATCCGTCCACTACCAAAAGAAAGAGCAAGACGCGGCCGCAATGTCATTGGAAGCTATCAATCTTGTGAATAGCATAATCCACCACTTGTTCGGTATCGACCAGCATCGCAAGGATATTCTCCTTTACTTTGATGTTCCAGGAGAAATCTACATCAGGAAAGCCGCCGAGGCGCTGCCAATCGTAAAGACGTTTTACATCCCCTGTGCCGTATTAGTGGGGCCGCGCTTTGAGATGGCTCACGATACGGCATCCGGCAAGTTTAAGATAATCGACAACTATCCATACGACGCAAAAGAGATCACAGACGAAGAGTTTGTACGTTTGCGGAACGAACACACGGGAAAGACTGGGAAGACTTCTGATACACCAACAAAGATGATATGATGCTCGAGTATGAAAAGGAATAAAAAACTTCAAATCTTCGTAGATTCCAAGAAAGCAACGCGCGTCAGATTGGTGGCGGGAAACGGCAGGAAAATAAATGTGACTGAGGGGTATAAAAATCCATCGTACGCAAAAGAACTCGCTAAACAGCTTCAGAAGTTTGGAGGTCGGGGTACTAAAATCGAAGACTTGACTAAGAAGAGAAAGAGCTAGTTTCTTCTATTTCTCCAGCGTCACCACCCCTTTCGTAAGGACTAACTTGCTCTTGATGCAGAGGAGTAGCTCGCGCTTTTCCGTCACACTGCCTTCTCGTAGCAAGTATTTGGCATAGTCACGCAGATCAATTTCCTTTTGTGGCTTGGCGTTAGCCGCTATGCCGGTGAATGCGCGTTGGAACTTCCTCATGCGCTCTACCTCGGCCTCAAATTTTTCCCGCATACTGATGTTGTTGAGGTCGATGTGGTCCATGATCTTTACCGTCTGCGTAATCAGCTCCTCCTCGCGGACGTAGCCATTCTTACAGTCCTTGTCCCGTGCGCGTGTACAGCCGTAGTAGACGTAGCGGTTGGAGCTACCGTCCTTCAGCTTTTTGAACTTTTCCTCGGCGGTTATGCCAGAGCCACACAATCCGCAGAGCATGAGCTTGATGAAGGCGAACTCCTTGATATCGGAGCGCATGATGCGGTCGCGCTTGAGCTGTTCCTGCACTTTGTCGAACAATTCCTTCGTTATCAGCGGCTGGTGCTTGCCATCGTACCAGATGCCGCTCTTTACCGGATACTCGAAGACCCCGTAGTAGAAGGGGTTTTGCAGTACTACATAGACGCTACTCAACGTCATATTTTTATTACCCCGACTCTTGAAGTTGAGCTCGAACTTGAGCCATTGGTATATTTTCCTGCCGCTCCATTTTTCGTTCGCGACCTTCTCGAACATCTGCTTTACCACCGGTGCTCGCAGGGTGTCTACCACCGCATGACATTTTCGGTCCATATGCTTTTCGTTGCTGTAGCCCACCGGCGCGACGCCGGGGCGCAGCCCCATCTCACAGCGGGTTCGTAGCCCACGCTTCACGTTTACTCCTCGGTTGTCATTCTCGAGCTTCGCCTGCGAGCCGAGAATCATCAACAAGAACTTCTCGTTCGGATTATTTCTAAAGCTCTGGCTATGCGTGCGTATTTCTTGCAGGCCACCCGCATCCATGAGGTCGACTATCTTGCCGAGGTCTCCGGCATTACGGGAGATACGATCCGGTGCCCACGTGAGGATGCCATTGTATTTGCCGGCACGCAGGTCCTCGACTATCTCGTTGAAGACCGGCCGCGTGCCGGTCTCCTTTGCCGAGTGACTCTCTCGCTTCATCTCCACAATCTCCAACCCTTCCCGGTCGGCGAGCTGGAGCATCTCCTTAATCTGGCTATCAATGTTCAAAACCTGCCGTTCCTCCGACTCGGTGCTCTTTCTTGCGTAGAGGCAGTATTTGACCTTAACGGGCTGCACTACGGGGTTCTGCCTCTTAATGTCCCCGAAGCTCGGCCTTATCGTTGTATTTTCCATACAGCTCAAGGGATGACGCAGACCTCCGAAGGAGTCCAGAGCGTCCGAATGCCCTCGGAGTAGGTAACTTAAGCCTTCAAAAAGTCCTGAAAAATGCTACAGTAAAGCCGCATTATGGTCATGGAAGCACTCACAAAGTATGTAGATAAACTTTCAGGGCTCCTAAGAGAACCCCCCTACTTGCTCTTTGTCTTTATTGGTGCTGTGTTCGTTTTTATCTCACTCGTCGTCCAAAAAAGTTTTGAACAGACTTGGATATTTTTTGTATATTCTGTGGGTGGAATGATATGGAGATATATCGAGAGAGATGTTAGAAAAAATGTACTGCCAGAGAAATTGAAGAAGACGAGTATTATCATTTACCATATCGGGAACATCGGGTTATTCTTTGCTTTGCTACGTTACCTAGGATTTATATGAACCTATCCGACAACGAAAAACGTGATGTCATCAAGTACCTTGAGGCCGGGAAACCCCTTCCGGAGAAGTACCGTTTTTTGTTGTTTGGCGAGACTCAGGAAGTTGAGCTCCTTTGGAATGGAAAGACAAACGAGGTAACGAATGTCGTTCTTCCCTTTCAAGTTATAGAACAGATAGATGAGCCGAGGAGCAATGAAAAATTTGGCAGTCAGGATACACTTTTTGATACTTCCGGCAGGCAGATAACGGGCTGGACGAATAAGCTGATTTGGGGAGATAACAAACTTATCCTGTCGTCTCTAAAAAACGGTCCGCTTCGCAAAGAAATAGAAGCACAGGGTGGCCTGAAATTGATTTACATTGACCCTCCTTTCGATGTGGGGGCTGACTTTTCCATGGACATAAAAATCGGCGATGGCGAGGAGGAAGAAAGTTTTACCAAAAAGCCTTCAGTTATTGAGGAGATTGCCTATCGCGATACGTGGGGCAAGGGTGCTGATAGTTTCATCGCGATGATTTATGAGCGGCTAAAATTAATGCACGACTTGCTAGCAGAAGACGGAAATATTTACGTTCACTGTGATTGGCGAGTAAATAGTCATATAAGACTTGTACTTGATGAAATCTTTGGCGAAGAGAATTTTCAGCGAGAAATTATCTGGGATGTTACTGTTTTATCAGGCTATAAAACGATTGCAAATAATTGGATTCGAGGTCATGACACTATTTTATTTTATTCAAAAAATAAAGAGAGGTTTGCGTTTAATAAAATATATCAGCCTCATACAGAAGAGTATCTTAGCGGATTTAATAAAGTGGATGAGGACGGAAGGAAGTATATGGTTGCTCATAAAAGCAAGCGATACTTAGATGAGGCAGTAGCGAAAGGCAAACCATACGGTGACGTCTGGGGCGACGTGCCATCCTTCCAACAAATACCTACCGCTGGGGAAAGAGTCAGTTATCCAACCCAAAAAACGGAAGCTCTTCTAGAGAGAATAATTCAAGCTTCCTCAAATGAGGGTGACTTAGTTGCTGACTTTTTCTGTGGCTCGGGTACTACGCTTGCCGTTGCTGAAAAACTAAACAGAAAATGGATTGGCTCTGATTTAGGTAAATTTGGCATACATACATCGCGCAAACGCTTGATTGGGGTACAAAGAGAGCTCAAAAAAGAAGGTAAGGACTTTCGCGCATTCGAGATCTTGAACGTGGGTAGGTATGAGAGAGAAAGCTTCCTTGCGGTAAACGGTGACTTGCGAGCGGGAGAAAAAGCTAAACAAGCCGAAAGGAAGGAAAAAGAATTTGTGAAGCTTATCCTATCAGCATACAAGGCCGAACCAGTGGAGTCTTTTGTAAATATGGTCGGCAAGAAAAGAGACCGGCTCGTGGCGGTGGGCCCCATCAATACACCAGTGTCATCAAAATTAATTCAGGACATTGTGGCCGAGTGCAAAGAGAAAGGCATCACCAAGGTAGACGTGCTTGGCTTCGATTACGAGATGGGTCTTGATTTTGGGGAGTACAAGGACCAAGGCGTTGATATCGCCTTCAGAATAATTCCAAGAGAAGTTTTTGATAAACAAGCGGTAGAAAAAGGGCAGGTCAAATTTTACGATGTCGCATTTATAGAAGCAAATCCGATAACCAAAGGTAAAGGAAAAAACAAAGAAATCTCTATTGAGCTGACTGACTTTTCTGTTTTCTATAATCAAGATGACTCCAGCGAAGTAGCGGAAGCCCTCCGCCCCGGCGGAGCCAAGGTGGTTGTAGAAAATGGACAGGTAGTAAAAATATCAAAAGACAAAAACGGAAATGTGAATGAGCCTGAAATCCTGACGAAAAAATGGAGTGACTGGATAGATTATTGGGCGGTTGATTTTAATTTTTCTAGTAGAAAGGAAATCATCAAAGTTATAGAAAACGGCGAGGAAAAGGAGGTCTGGACTGGCGATTACATCTTTGACAACGAATGGCAGAGTTTCCGTACGAAAAAGAATCGTAATCTCGAGTTCACCTCCGTAGCTAAAGAGGTGTCGAAAGGAACCTACAAAGTTGCCGTGAAAGTCGTGGACATTTTTGGCAACGATACGACGAAGGTGCTGGAGGTAAAAATATAATATGGCTCTCCCTAAAGATTTTCCAAGGGACCCATATGCAATATTAGACCCGGGTATCCGGTGGTTTCCGGCCGATGAAGATTTGCGCGAGAAAGGGTTCGATAAACTTATTCCGCCGCTTGTTGCTGATCTACGAAAGAAGGTAAAGGAGTGGAGAGATAAGCAGTATGAAGGTGCGAGTGATACTTCTAAGGCACTCCTAAACTGGTGGTTTAAGGAGGAACATATTTTGTACGACCAGTACGGGGCCGCATCAAATTTCCGATACTACTTCGCTCAACGCGAAGCGCTCGAGACCGTCGTCTGGCTTTACGAGGTCGCCAAAGTAAAGGACAAATACGACCTTATCCGGTATAACACCACTGGCGTACTGAGTCCCCAAATGTTTACGGAAGATTGGCTTCGTTTTGTGATAAAAATGGCCACCGGCGCGGGTAAGACCAAAGTGATGAGTCTTGTTGTTGCGTGGGCGTATTTTCATAAGAAATACGAAAAGGAGTCCGGTCTTGCAAAAAACTTTCTCCTCATTACCCCGAACGTAATCGTATTCGAGAGAATTAGGAGCGATTTCGCAGGTCTGAAAATATTCTTCAGTGACCCTGTTCTGCCGGAAAACGGCTACCAAGGTAAAAATTGGCAAGACGATTTCCAAATTACGCTCCACCTGCAAGATGACTTGAAGAATGTTTCTGATACGGGAAACATATTCCTTACTAACATACACAGGGTGTTTGAGAGCAATGTAAAAGCAGCGAGTCCCGAGGACGAAGATGCCTCAACATATTTCCTCGGAGATCAGCCAGTTACAAAAACAAACGATTCTACCGTCGACCTCGGGATGATAGTGCGAGACATCGACGAACTCATAGTACTCAACGACGAGGCACACCACCTCCACGATGATAAGTCGGCATGGGTGAAGTCGATTCAGGATATAGACAACCGCTTAAAGCAGAAGGGTTCCGGCCTCTCGTTGCAGTTGGACGTAACAGCTACACCAAAGAAAAATGACGGCTCTATTTTTGTGCAGACAATTTCTGACTATCCCCTCGTGGAGGCCATCCACCAACGAGTCGTCAAGAACCCGGTCGTACCGGATGCGGCAAGTAGAGGAAAGCTCAAAGAAAATCAGAGTGCCCTTTTTAGCGAAAAATACAGAGATTATATAAATCTTGGTATTGAAGAATGGCGCAAAACATACGAGACATTGAAGCCAATGGGCAAAAAATCGATTCTCTTTATCATGACTGATGATACAAAGAATTGTGATGAGGTCGCAGAATATATTGAAACAGGCTTCGCAGACTTGAAAGGTGCTGTCTTAACTATTCACACCAATAAGAGCGGCGAAATTTCTGAGAATGTTTCCGGCAAGAATAAAGATGAACTGAATCTACTTAGAAAACAAGCAAACGATATAGATAGTTGGGAAAGTCCGTTTAAGGTGATTATCTCCGTTATGATGCTTAAGGAAGGCTGGGACGTGAAAAATGTTACAACAATCGTCGGGCTTCGGCCGTACGCGGCAGACTCAAAGATTCTCCCTGAACAGACGCTCGGTCGCGGTCTCCGAAGAATGTTCTTCGGTAGAGATGACGTTGAGGAGTACGTGAGTGTTGTCGGTACCCCGGCCTTTATGGATTTTGTTGAATCTATAAACGGCGAAGGTGTAATTCTTGAAAAGAAAGCGATGGGTGGTGGGTCTAAGCCGATCACACCGATGGTTATTGAGGTGGACAAGGAAAATCCAAAAAAGAACATCGAGAAGCTTGATATCGAGATCCCAGTAATGACTCCGCGGATACAGCGAGAGTATAAAAATCTCGCTGAGCTAGATGTTTCTAAGTTTGGGAATGAAAGAGTTAAAGTAAAAACGTTTTCTGAAGAGGAAAAAAGAGAAATTGTCTTTAAAGATGTTGTTGATGAAAAAACACACCACACAACTATATTGACTGGAGATATCGAGCCGGACTATCAGAGCGTCATCGGCTTTTTCGCGCAGGCGGTAATGAGAGACCTGAGGTTATTTGGTTGCTACGATATTTTGTTTGGTAAGGTAAAAGAGTTTGTACAGAACTACATGTTCAGTCAGGCCGTAGATTTGTCGGACTTGAATACCCTCAGAAATCTCTCGGAAGTAGAGTATATTCGGCTTATTAAAAATTCGTTTAAAAAAGCTGTAAATGAGCTTACTGTGCAGGACAGTGGGGACACAGAAATAAAGAATTATATAAAAATCAGTGAGGCGCGACCGTTTGTAGTTAATGATAAATCCTATCTCATTCCCCAAAAGTCGGTTTTCAATAAAATAGTCGGCGATAGCGATTTTGAGCTGGTGTTTGCCGATTTCCTCGAGAATTGTGATGATGTAATTTCATTTGCAAAGAATTTTGAAAACAAAGAGGCAACGGCACTCAGAATTGAGTATAAAAATTCGGAAGGATCTATTGCCAACTACTATCCCGATTTCTTCGTCAAGAAGGATAATAAAACCGTATACATAGTTGAGACAAAGGGTCGGGAGGAAGAAGACGATAAACTGAAATTCCAAAGGCTACAGAAGTGGTGTGAAGACGTCAATGCCCGACAAAGCCGAGTGATATACAAGGCGTTATATATCAAACAAGAGGAATGGGAGAAAGACAGACTTAAAAACTTCGATGAAGTTGTGAGGGTATTCGGTAAACACTCTTAGAATATGAAAAAGAAAACGGTATTTATAGGACACCCGGTTGGCGGGGATATAAAAGGAAACATCGCAAAGGTATTAAAAATATGTTCAGAGGTTCACACTAAGGAAATCATACCGGTGGCCCCGTACCTAATTTCACTTCAGTATCTTAACGACAAAGTAATCGAAGACCGTGAGTTGGGCATGGAGGCAAATCATGAGTGTTTCCGTCGACGGTATGTAGATGAACTTTGGCTCTTTGGCGACAGAATATCCCCTGGGATGGAGAAGGAAATATTACTCGCAAAAGAAATGCAAATCCCCACCATTCCCAAGACAGAGGGGACGAAGCGCGATTTTAAAATATTCACTGGCATATAATAAATTTATGTACGAAATTTACTCAACTACAAAAATACGGCGATGAAGATTATATATTTACAATGATAGAGTTACCGCCCTGGCTAAAGATTGGGGAACTGGTGGCCAAACTAGATTTCTCTGGGTGGTTTAGCGGACGATCAAAAAGTGACAACCGCAGGTTTGTTACCGGTGGCAGTTACATCGAGCGAATGGAGATACACACTCATACCCCAACAAGCACGGCCGGCGAAGATGCATTTACGAAGGGGCTTTACGCTCTTGGGCTCGATAAAAATCAGCTCGACGCATACGGAGAGTTTTTAAATGGCTTCTACAAAGAAGTAGAAAATAAGCATAAACGTCAGATAACAAGGAATGCTCTCACTATGCTAAGAGGAGCTGTATTTGCTGTCGGGACTAGCAGCCAGAATAATCCTGAATGGAAGGAGCACTGTGCCTCATCTCTTCGAGAGATATTCCATGAATGGGACGGTAAAGATGAAATAAAAAGTGACATTGCCTCAATCTATAATCACAATAATAGCAAGGGAGGGCTGACCATTGATGAAAATAGGACTTTGGCGGCTTTTTGGCTTTTGTATCGATACTTTTCTGCAGTAGACCATCACGAAGCATCTGGTGCCATGCATTCGCTGCAAGAGTTCAAAAAAGATGACTCCGTCAAAATAGAAAACTGCATGGCAGAGAATATTTTCCTCGACACGGCAAAAGATTTTTTCGCGCATCTTTCTAGGATTATGGAGATTTCTAGGCAACGTAGCCAGCTATGAATCAGCTCGAATTACACAACAGAATAGACCAAATTGTGGCCGATGGCCCAGAGGCTACTTCGACAGACGAGGTCCGCGCGGTGGTAAACACGAACTACGACTCTCGAAGGTACTTTTATCATGCTCGCGCCGACGAAAAATGGTTTGACTGGCTTCGTGATAACGGGTTCTTTGATACAATAAAACAAAAGGGTGAAGACCTAACGCAAATCAGGTACAAAACACCCGAGCTGGAATACCTAGAGCGTATGGCCGAAAAAGAGCCAAAAAAAGTCGTGGACTTCATGCTGACGTATGATGCTAAGTCAAACCCCAACTTAGAGACCATCGACCGCTTCCTCTGGGTTTGCACAAAATTGCCTGCCGAAGAGCTAGCTCGCGTCGCCGTAAAAATGCGCGATGACGAGTGGATGAAAGTCATTGGCAAATTCAACCGCTGGACGTTCGGCTACAAGGAGATGTTCGAGACCCTCAAGAACGACGACGGGGCATCGTTGGCGTTGGCGGAAGCGGTGCTGTCCGTCCGCGGAGCGGACGAGGTGGAAAGGACATCATTCGGCTCTGTAGAAAATCCATTCCGCCTAACCGATCTACACTACTCGGGTGTCTTTGAACGCCTCGCAAACATTGGTAAGTCGTCTGCCGAGCGAGCGCTTGTTGTTGCTGCAAAGACATTGAAAGAAGTGATATCGCTCGGAGAGCGTGAGGATGGAGTATTTGATATTGGAGATACGTTTCCGCTCTTTGATGTAGATTTCTTCGAATTAGAGGTCGGCTCAGAGAGGTACCGTTACTCTTCGCGGGACGATGTTCGGGATTTGGCGGCTGTCGTAAAGACGCTCTCTCAAAAACTCATAGGTAGCTCCTGCGATAATCAAGCTGAAGTACGACGCATCCATCACAACTGTATTGTGCCTCTTCCGAATGCGCGCTCCATGTGGCGTCTGCGCCTCTTCATATGGAGTTTGTGTCCGCAGGTGTTCAATAACGAACTAGAGCACGCATTCTTCCGAGTGTTTAAATCGGAGAAACACCATTACCTGATAGCCGGGGGTCCCGAATACAAGCGTGCTCTTAAGATTGGGTTCCGCACTCTTTCTGATATACGGAGGCGCGAGTATGTACAAAAAATCTTGGAAACATTCAAGCAGAAAGATGATGCGCCCTACGGGTATCGCATACTCTCAAGCATTCCTTCGGAGTTACTTACTGACGACGAAAAAACGAAGGCGCGTGAAGCGTATGGGAGAGTGCTTGAC
>LCEX01000022.1 GCA_000995415.1 Candidatus Gottesmanbacteria bacterium GW2011_GWC1_43_10 | reverse complement strand
GCGTGGAATTAAACTCGATCGGATTCAATCCAGACGGCAGTTACAATATAGGTTTGAACGTAAGTGAAATCGTCAAAAAGAGCTTATGAAACGCATTAAAAAATTTGTCTGGGATCGTTATGGTTTCATTTTTCTCCCCGTAGGAAGCGGGATGTTGATTTTGCTGATTACTTTGAATGTGTTATTACCGAAAGTGGATTTTATTAAAAGCAACCAAAACCTGGTTGGACAAAAGAAAATACAACTAGAGGCACTCAAGAAAAAACTAGCTTTGCTCCAATCGGTGACAAGCGAAAAAACCACCCAACTTTTGCAAGAAGCAGAAACAGCTTTACCTCAAACTAAAGACGCGAGTTCCCTATTGAGTGCTTTGGACAATTTATCTGGTACGACACAACTGGTCATCGACTCGATAAACTTATCGCCAGGAATTGTGTCTACGGAAGCGGCCAGACCGGCTCCCAAAGTGGCCACAGATAAAGCTCAACCTGCGGTGAGTGTCATCAGTCAAACTGCCAACACGTTGCCGATCGTTATCACCACGCACGGAACGAGCGAACAACTGCGAAATTTTCTGAAACAGGTGCAGACGACCCGGCCGCTTTTCGATATCCAGACTGCTGAAATCAGTTTTTCACTGGAGAGTTCGGATAGTTTAAGCGCCATCTTTAACTTAAATGCTTATTACCTACCTCCGATAGTAGAAATTGGTGAGATCGATAGTCAGTTGCCACAGATCACGGACGAGGAACAAAATATCCTGGCGGCGCTAGCTAGCTATCCGGAGACTAGTTCCCTATCTGCAGGAGTCAATCAAAATCTGCCTACGGGCAAGACGAATTTGTTTAAATAAATTTATAACCTGCATAGAGTTACGCAGTAGAAGTTGATTTAGTTGGTCATTGCGAGCGAAACGACCTGCCTGCCGGCAGGCAGGAGTGTAGCGAAGCAATCTTCTACTGTATAGATTGCTTCGTCGTCTTCGACTCCTCGCAATGACGGAGGGCGTAATTCCTGACCTGCCTTCTTTGCTTATAGTAAATGTACACCAATCCTATTATTAAGGAAGTCATTAAATTGGTTTGAAAGTTACGTTAAATAATTAAACTTGTGGTTTGCGGCGGGTGAGGCGGCTGGACTGGGTTTTTTGCCAAGCTTGAATTTTTTTATGATCTCCAGAGAGTAAAATCTGCGGCACGTCCAAGTTGCGAAACGACCGCGGTCTGGTATATTGCGGTGCTTCGAGTGAATCTTTGGTAAAGGATTCTTGGTTGGTAGCTTCGGGTTTAAGGACTCCGGGAAGCAAACGCGTGATACTGTCAACCATGACCAATGCCGGAATTTCCCCGCCGGTCAAAATATAGTTTCCGATAGATATAGTTTGGTCAACAAATTTTGTGATCCGGAAGTCAACGCCCTCATAATGTCCACTAACCAAAATGAGATGGTCGTATGTGATCAAAGACCTGGCCAGAGCTTGAGTATAAGTTTGGCCTTTAGGGTCAAGTAAGATCGTCCAAGTTCTAAGTCCTGGTTTTGCTTGTTTGGCCGCTTTGATAGCTGCTGTCAAAATATCTACTTTTAAAATCATACCTACTCCCCCACCAAATGGATGGTCATCGACGGTTTTATACTTATCTGTGGCAAAATCACGCGGATTGACAATGCGAATTTCCGTGAGTTTTTTAGCTTGGGCATGCTTTAAAATCGAGTGATTGAGGATAGGAGCAAAAATTTCGGGGAAAAGGGTGATGATGGAAAATATCATAATTATCCAATAAATACCAATAATCAAATTTCAAATTATCCAATATATTTGATGATTGGATAATTGGATTATTTGAGAATTGGATAATTATTCTGCGAGTACCACATCCACGTGTTTATTGAGTTTCAAAGCTAAAATTTTGATCACATCTCTTATGGAACGGATGACTTTGCCGTCGCGGCCGATCACCCGACCCATATCTTCTTTGGCGACTTTTATAGTTAAGGTGACTCCGCCCAAATCCGATTCGGTTTCGGTGATTTCGACCGCCGCTTCATCATCCACCAGAGAATGTAGTAAGAACAAGGCTAAATCCTTCATAGATACTTTTTGACCGCCGGTGTTACTTGAGCCCCTTGTTTTTGCCAATAGGCTAGGCGTTCGGCGTTAATACCTTTGGTCACAGGTTTGGTCAAAGGATTGATAAAGCCTAATAGTTCCACTACTTTACCGTTTCTTTTGGCTGATTCGTCAACTGCCACTACCCGAAAGGTGCGGGCGTTGCGTTTGCCTGTGAGTTGTAAGCGAATTTTAAGAGCCATATTAGTTCACAGTTTGTAGTTCATAGTTCGCAGTAAATAACTGCAAGCTGCTTACTGTAAACTACAATTCTACTATATTTTCCCCATTTTCTCAAGGGTTTTGGCTGCTGCGTCCTGCTCGGCTTCCTGTTTACTGCGTCCGGAACCGACTTCGTGAGGCTTACCGTCAACTACCACCGTCACCCAAAAAAGTTTTGCATGATCGGGACCCTCGGTTTTGACGATTTTGTAGGTGGGAGGCATATCCGAGGTCATTTGAACTACTTCCTGTAACTTGCTTTTGTAGTCGGTGTGGAGTTGACTGCTGATGATTTCCGGAATTTTGGGGAATAGGATAGTCTCTAAAAAGACTTCAGCCTGACCGATCCCTTGGTCCAGAAAAATGGCTCCCAACAATGCTTCAAAAGTATCAGCTTGAAGAGACGGATTTTCTCTGCCGCCGCCTTTTTCCTCGCCGTGGCTTAAGAAAAGGTAGTTGCCCAAATTGAGTTTTCCAGCAATATCGGACAAAGTTTCGGTTTTGACGATAGTCGATCTTAAATTGGTCAAAAGTCCCTCCGGATGGGTTGGGTAATTTTGAAACAGGTGGTGGGAAACCAGATACGACAAAACCGCATCGCCCAAAAATTCCAGCCGCTCATTGGAATGGCGGTCCTTACCGGCTTCATTTAGATAAGAACGGTGGGTAAAGGCTTCGATGAGTAAGTTTGGATTTTTAAATTGGATACCAAGTTTGTCTAGTAATGGTTTAAAATGATCCATATCTTTAAAATATCTAATGCGATCACGAAATTACGAAGCTAAAATTAGTAATAGTTTGTCATCGCGAGGGAGCGTTAGCGACCGTGGCGATCTCGATTCAATCGGGATTGCTTCGTCATTTCATTCCTCGCAATGACAAGGCTAATATTTCGTAATTTGCATTAGAAATTAGGAATTAGTCATTTTTTTTATGATGGTTCCCAGAACGCCGTTAATAAAACTGCTGCTAGTCTCACTACCGAACTCTTTGGCAAGTTCCACTGCTTCGTCGATGATGACTTTAGGTGGTTCTTGTTTCGTGAGCGTCAGTTCGTATACGGCCAGTCTTAATATCGCGAGATCCACTTTGGCCACCTTGCCGAGCGGCCACTCCGGAGCGGCAGACTGGATTTGCGGATCGATTTCGGATAGACGGGCGAGGATTTGGGGAGTTTTGGGAGAAGTAAAGGCTTGTTTGTGATAACTTTGGGCAAACAAGTCCTTCACGATTTGGGTTCTTTGTTTGTGTCTGGGATCTTGAGAAGTTTTCATGTTTCAGCTGTCAGCAGTCAGCTATTAGCTTTCAGAGTTAGATAAATTTCCCTGACAGCTGATGGCTGAAGGTTATTTTTTGCTTTTCTCTTTTTTGATAATTATCGGTTTACCGGCGTAATAGCCACAATTGCGACAGACCTGATGTGGGGTGGTCATTTCACTACACTGCGGGCATTTGACTAGCGTGACCTGGTCCAGTTTTAGAGCCCGAGTCCGTTTGGCCTGTCTCCTTGATGAATGTCTGCGTTTGGGTAAAGGTGCCATAATAATTATCCAATAATCCAATCATCAAATTTCAAATTATCCAATTTATTGGTACTTATTGGATAATTGGTATTTATTTGAGAATTGGATAATTTAATCCGGTACTATTTCCCCTATTTTACCTGATCTCACGCGCTCTTTCAAGAGTGGGAGTTGACTAAGGGTTGAGTCAGCTGCAAACAGCTTTTGCGCCTCAATCCTGGCCAATTCGATAAGTTGCAAGTCTCCAAATGTAGCTATTTTGAGTTGGTCACGGCCGTGTTGAGCCAGACCATATATTTGGCCCGGGCCTCTAATTTTAAAATCAAGTTCGGCGAGTTCTGCCCCTGTGGCTGCTGTTTCGAGATGTTTTAGGCGTCCCAAAGCTTGAGAAGTGTTCTCTGAAGTAAATAATAAGCAATAGGATTGGGTATCACTTCTGCCTACTCGGCCTCGAAGTTGGTGGAGTTGGGCGAGGCCAAAACGCTCGGCTGCCTCAACCAGCATGATGGTGGCTTGAGGAATATCAATACCTACCTCAACTACCGGTGTGCAGACCAAAATATCATATTTACCGTGTCTGAAGTCAGTTAAAACAGTTTGTTTTTGTCGGTAAGTCAGTTTGCCGTGAAGTAAGGCGAGGCGTAAATCCGGGAAAACATCCGCACGCAAATGGTTAAATTCATGGGTGGCAGCTTTAACCGTGCTTATAGATTCGGATGGTTCAATAAAGGGACAGACTATAAAAGCTTGTTGCGAAGTATTTTTGACTTGAGTTCGGATCCAGCCATAGGCTGCGGCCCGTTTTATTTGAGACACTACCCAAGTTTTGATAGTTTTTCTGCCCTTGGGCATTTGGTCAATGACTGATAAATCCAAATCGCCATACAGAGTGAGGGCCACAGTTCGCGGAATTGGGGTCGCAGTCATGGTCAAAACATGGGGTGATTCCCCCTTTTCGCGAAGGATTGATCTTTGTTTGACTCCAAACCGGTGCTGTTCGTCAATCACGACTAGTTTGACATCATCAAGTTTGACTTTTTTTTCAAGAAGCGCGTGGGTGCCGACGAGGACGTCAAATAACCCCACCCTTCCTCCCCTTAATTTAAGGGGAGGTGAGGAGGGCTTAATATCTTTTTTTGACCCCGTTTGGATTCCTACTTTGATTCCAGATGGAGTGAGAAATTCATTTAATGTTTGATAATGTTGTTCGGCCAAAATTTCAGTCGGAGCCATGATTAGAGATTTTCCCTGATTCAGATAGGTGATATACATGGCTATAGCTGCCACTACGGTTTTACCAGAGCCGACATCGCCCTGGAGCAAACGGTTCATGGGTTTATTTGATTTTAAATCAGCGATAATGTGGTCGATTACTTTTTCTTGCGCTGGAGTTAGGGTAAAAGGCAAAGACGCAATTAATTTCTGCAACCTCTGTTCATTAATCTGCAAAGGTTTGGTTAAAATGTGTTTATTCCACTCGCGGCGTTTCATGAGGGCCTCAAACTGTCTGATAAATAATTCATCAAAGGCCAGTCGCCTTCGGGCGGCTTCGACTTGATTTAAAGATTTAGGAAAGTGGATAGTTGAGAGCGCGTCTGGGAAACTTATAAATCCCAGAGTGTTAATAAGTGTGGTGGGTAAATATTCATGTGTGATTGAAGTCTCAAGCAATGAGAAAATCCGCGTGCGCAACCACTTGGAAGTGATGCCTGCAGTTTCCGGGTAAATCGGGACAATCCTGCCGGAGTGAATAAGCGGAGTATTGGGTTTGACTATTTCGTATTGGGGCGATGGTAGTACCAATTTAAACCCATTCATGTCCACTTTTCCAACTAAAGCGACAAGGCCAGCGTGGCTATTAAAAGTTTTGACTAAAAAGGGCTGGTTAAACCAAGTGACATCCAGGCTTCCGGTTTCATCTGTAATTACGGCTTTTTGCAAGTTGAAACCGCGCTTGGTATAGGCATTTTTAAGCGTTGTAAATTGGCCGATGACCGTCACCGTCTCTCCGGCTTGGAGATTGGCAATTTTTGAAATCACGCTGTAATCTTCGTAGCGAAAGGGTATGTGGGTCAATAAATCACCGGCAATAAAAATTTCCAACTTTTCGAGTTTGGTAGCCAGAATCGGGCCAATGCCGGGAACAAATCTGACTGGTGTGTGCCAATCCATATTATCGGAGGTATATTATAAACGGCAAGAGGGAACTCACAACCAGAGCCAGTGAGGCGATAATTATCAAAATTTTCCCCAATTTTTCGTGTTTACGAAACCAATGCATAGTAATTATCCAACAAATACCAATAATCAAATTTCAAATTATCCAATATATTTGATGATTGGATAATTGCCTGCCTGCCGGCAAGGCAGGGATTATTTGAGAATTGGATAATTTTTCTCAGGTGAACCTGAGAAATCTCTTCTTCCCTACTCTCATCGTCATGCCCGGTTTGAGAGTGACGTTGGTATTTACGATGTCGACCACTGTCTGGTCGATTTCGACCGCTCCTTGTTCAATCAATCTGCGGGCTACGGATTTACTGCTGGCAAACTTGGTCAAAAGCAAAAGGTCAGTAATTGAGATTGGTTGAGACGGCAGTTGACTTATCGCTAATTCATCCAGAGTTTCACTTATTTTCCCCTTTTGAAAAGTGGTCACAAAATGGGCTTGGGCTTGGTGGGCGGCAGTTTCGGAATTAAACTGTTTAGTCAGTTCCCAAGCAAGCTTGGACTTAAATGTCATCGGATTTTCTCCGCTCTTCATTGCCTGGTTTACGTGTTCGATTTCGACTAACGGCAGATCGGTCAGCAGCGTGAAACAGGGTATGATAGCATCATCTCCCAGAGACATGATTTTGCCATAAAAATCATTGGGGTCATCCGTGATACCAATCACATTTCCCTCGGTCTTGCCGATTTTTTTGCCACTTGAATCGGTAAGAAGCGGTACTGTCATCACAAATTTTTCTTTGTTCAGTCTATGTCGGTGAAGTTTTCTCCCAGCCAACATATTAAACGTTTGGTCTGTGCCTCCCACTTCGAGATCCACATCCATCGCCACTGCATCGTAAGCGACCATAATTGGGTATAAGAATTCAACAAGACTAATTTCTTTACCTTCTTTCAACCGGTTTTGAAACATATCTCTTTCCAACATTTGTTGGGCGCTAAATTGACTGGCCAAGCGTAAAACTTCCTCAAAATTTAGCTTTTTATTCCATTCGGAGTTGAATTTGATTTCAACTGCATTTGGTCCCTCAAAACGTAATATTTTTTGAGCCTGCAGCTTATAGTCTTTGGCATTTGCCAGTACTTGTTCCTGAGTCAAAGGTTTGCGGGCGTCTTTTTTTCCGGAGGGATCCCCGATCATTCCAGTGAAATCGCCGATAAGAAAAATAACTTTATGGCCTAAATCTTGAAATTGACGCAGTTTCCGCAGTCCCACTGCATGTCCGATATGCAAGTTGGCACCACTCGGATCAAAGCCCTGGTAAAGCTTCAGCTTTTTGCCGCTACGCAACATTTTTTCCAGTTCGTCGCGGCTGGGATAAATTTTGTCAACCCCACGAGTCAGTAATGTCTCAATTGCGTCCATATATTTCCTTTACTATATCACACAGGCATCAATTTTTCTAAGTGTCATCAAAAGGAAATCGTTTTCTCTTTTTGATTTGATAGTTAGGCGCACAAAACCTAATCTTTCCAAACCTGGGGTATTGCTCATATCTGCACCCAATATGCCTTGTTTAAGAAGTAGGTCAAACAAATTTTGTTTTTTATGTCTGAGTAGAAAAATACTAGTTTGAGATTGTCCCCCAAGTTTTAAGTGTTTCGAGAGTCGGATGCTTTCAAGAATACGAGTTCTCTCGTGATTGATAAATTTTGTATTTGGCTTAAGTTTGCGAATATTTTTGAGATGATTAACCGCAAAATCAAGAGATAATTTAGGGATATTAAATGGTAACCGCCACTCTTCAAAAACTTTTATTATTTCGCTATTCGAAATAGCGATGCCTATGCGCAAGCCCGCCAGTCCATCAATTTTAGACATGGAACGTAGCAAAATAATATTGTTGCGAGTTGAAACGAGCAGGCGCATCATATTTGATATGGGTGACAAGCCGAAAAAAGCCTCATCAATCACTACTAGCGTTTTGATTGAGTTCACGAGTTTAGCTATTAGGGATTCCTGGATGATGTTACCAGTCGGGTTGTTAGGATTACACAGCCAGATAAGCTTGACATTTTTCTCGTGTGTGACTCTGATGATATCTGAGATAGTCATTTCTGTAACGTTAAAGCCCTTCTCCTTTTCCGTAGCAATTTCAATTACACTGGCACCTATTTTACGTGTGGCATCTAAGAAGCGAAAAAATGTTGGTGTTACAACTAAAGCGGTGTCACCAGAATTTAAGAAAATCCTAGGTATTGTTTCAATAATCTCATCACTACCACAACCGAGACTGAGCCAGTCAGGATTCACTTTCCATAGTCTCGAAAACTCAGTTTTTAAAGCGTGCTGAGTAGGATCTGGATAGGCAATTGCGTGTTTTGCCAATAAAAATTCACCCATGTTAAAGTGATGCAGCTTGGTTTTCCTGGCGAAATGTACATAACTAGATGTTTTATGTTGCTGCCAAAATTTAAAGTTATCATTCGTGTCCATACAACTCCTAACTTGCTGCGCAGGCATCGATCAGCCGCTGCAGCAATTCCCACTTTGCAGTTTTTGTTTGTACTCTTAGCGTTTTTTTGAGTGTGCTATCAAATCCTGAAAGTGCTTTTACGATCAGGTTGGTTACCTCTTCTTTTTGCACTAATTCCGCAACTCGCATAGGGAGACCTAAGTGAAATCCGGGTTCTCCGATGTATGGTGGCAGTGGTAAGTGTTGCGGGCTAGTATTGATTGATATTTGTTTTCGAATCACTTCTGTTTCGCCGTACGGAATAGGTCTGAACTGCTCGACTATTCGAGTGCTTTTTTTTGGTAAACTTTTGGGATCTAACTGTGTTTTGCGACTCATCCATTCGGCAGTTCTTACAAAAGACATGTGTTCTAACCGAGTGCCTGCGATGGTTTTGGCTTGAGCATCAAACCAGCGTTCATCTCTAAGAGGTGCACCTCCGTGAAGCGGTTTACGGTTTGTTTGCCAACCAACTTTTATGCCGCAACCCAAACTTTCGTGTGCGTGGACGATGTCAGTAGTTTCTCTTGCGACATAACCTCCATCAATATTCGGCCACAAATAATTTGTGGCTGTGATGATTTGTACCGCAACTCCTAAAAATCCGAATAGTCTTTCAGCAGATTTTTGTACTGATTCTGCCACGCGGTGAATCTCAGCTGTTTTAGGCGGATCCGAATGTTTGGCCAAGGCATGCTGGTCGGCGATGAGGACTACCAGGGAAGAAGCTAATCCCATCCTTCGCATGTCTGCCTGAATATCCGCGGCGACACAAGCCATGGGTATGATACCCAGTCCCAACCCTGCAGAAATCCTATTTTGGGTCGCAAGTCCAATACCCACAAAGACGTTTGTGCCTTTAGGTTCAAAAGCAATATCTGCATCTACTATGCTGTTTGCATGCTTACGACAGGTTTCTGAAAGAACCCGTTTTATCAAATGAGCCTCAATGCCCTTTTGAGCTTCTGATTTTAATTCATGATCTAAACTCATATGCTTATCCTTCTTGAAAATCTTCTAACCATTTGGTGCGGCTAATTTGTTGTCTTGGGACAAAACAGTCACAAGTAGCTTGCCGCACCGGATCGTTTTTGGCGCTACAGACCAGTCCACCTTTTGTTACTGCCCCAATTTCGCTGCTTCTACTAGGTTTTGGGTTTACAGCTTTTGCTATTTGACATTGTCCTTTAATTCCGATAAATCGACAGACGTCTTGTTCGTTTTCCATATAGTTTCACCTCCCAAAAAAGCCCTTGCAAACTTCTCTAATTGCTTAGAGAAATCTACAAGGGCTTTCAACGTTACGTCGAAAACGGTACCACCTTGCTTTGCTAAGAATTAGTAGCTTCAGCCACTAAAAAACCGACCGGAGGTCGGTTATACCTTAGCCTCATTGGAGCTTCTCCACCCCGTTTAGCGGGGCGACAAAGCTTTTCTGCTATCACGGGCTTACCCGGATCTCCTTACTAATTTGGGGAGTCAGCTCAGCCCCAGAAGTAGACTTACTTGCTCCCGAGGCTTACAGCCTCGCGTCGCAAGAGCGTCACTTCGGGACTAACGGAGGGTATTTCGGTTTGAATGATTCGGGAAGCTTGCACCATCCGCTTCCTCTCTAGTGTCACTCAATCTCGCCTACTTCGTCTCCGTCAACGCTTTTTCAAATTGTGTAAGTATTATATCAAATCGTGTCAAGGTTTTTCTTTAAAGCCAGAGTTGACTATGTATATTCCGACTAAAGCTAACACAATGGCTATTATAGCTAATGGGTTCATACAATTACCTTTTGTTTCGAATATAAAAATATATTCCTATCAAAAATATACTGGATATAATTACGGCTAAAAAATATGCATTTTCAAAACTGAGTCGAATCATGATTTTATGTCTTTAAGTAAATATAATGAAATTAATAAGCTGAGCCAAGTTAGAATTATCCCGGCAATCGGATATAACAGCAATTCAATGATCGTTTTTGATATGATAAAGAAAGGAGATATTATTCCGGCTGTAAACCAGGCCACAGCGATCATGTTAAAAAAGTCAGCTAAAGATTTGCGCTGCGCCAACGTATATTGTCTCATAAAAGAGATAATGTCATGATAACATGACTGTTTAATTTGTCAATTTGCGAGAAACAGCAGGTACTGTTACAATTTGCCTATGTTTGAAATATTCCAGAGGCGGCAGTTGCAGCGGATCACCGGTACTTCGAGACGCGAACATTTGACCCGGATCAAATTTCTCACCTTTTTGGCCACTGGTTTTTTCCTGATTTTACTTATCGGCGTATTTATGACGGGGATATTGTTTGCGTGGTATGCCAAAGATTTACCCCGTCCGGACAAGGTCCGGCGTTCTCAAGGATTGTCAACGATCATTTATGATCGCAACAACGAACCGATTTATGACATTTTTCGTGATCAAAACCGGATTCCGGTCACATTTGAGGAGATGCCGCAGGTTTTGAAACAGGCTACTGTAGCTATCGAAGACAAAGATTTTTACAAACATGAGGGGTTTTCAGCTAAGGGTATGCTGCGGGCCATTTTTAATATCGTTTTCTTCAGGAAACTTGAAGGCGGATCGACTTTGACTCAACAACTGGTAAAAAACGTACTTCTCACCGGTGAGCGCACCCTTCCCCGGAAAATCAAGGAATTTATTCTATCGATCCAGATCGAACGCAAATATACCAAAGACGAAATTTTACAAATGTACTTAAATGAGGCGCCATATGGGAGTACGACTTATGGGATTGAGTCGGCGGCCCAGTACTACTTCAATAAAAAAGCCAAGGATCTCACTCCAATTGAGGCGACGGTGTTGGCAGGTTTCCCTCAAACACCGACTAAATACTCGCCATTTACGGGTGAAAAAGATGCATACAAATGGCGTACCGAACAAGTGATTCGCCGCATGCGTGAAGATGGATATATCACCAAAGATCAGGAAGCTGATTATAAAAAACAACTGACCGAACTGACTTTTCCCGGTGGCAATGACGAGTTTAAAGCGGCTCACTTCGTGACTTATGTCCGCGAACTTTTAGAGCAGCAGTTTGGCCAAAAATTGGTGGAAGAAGGCGGATTGCGAGTAAATACCACACTCGATCTTAAGCTCCAAGAAAAAGTCGAACAAATAGTCAAAGAAGAAGTGGAGAAAGCCAAAAATCTGCGGGTTGGAAATGGGGCAGCCATTGTTTTGGACCCAAATTCCGGGGAAATTTTGGCTATGGTTGGCAGTAAAGACTATTCGGCGACTGATTCGGCTGGCGCCAAATTTAATGTCGTCACCCAGGGTCTGAGACAGCCAGGATCGGCCCTCAAACCCATCACCTACGCGGTCGCTTTCAAAAATGGCTATACCCCGGCCTCAATCGTCATGGATGTGGAGACTAAATTTCCTGGCGGTGCGGGCCAAAAAGATTACTCACCCAAAAACTACGATCTCAAATGGCACGGCCCGATGCAGATGCGCTATGCATTGGGTAACTCGATCAACATGGTGGCGGTCAAAACTTTGGCTTTGGCCGGAGTGAAAAATATGCTAACTCAAGCTTATGACATGGGATTGACCACACTCGAACCAACACAGGAGAACCTGTCGCGGTTTGGTTTGTCAGTCACCTTAGGAGGAGGGGAAGTAAAACTTATTGATCTGGCGGGAGCCTACGGTGTATTAGCTACCGGAGGCACTAGACATGACAGGATCGCGATCCTGAAGGTGAGTGATCAAAAAGGAAAAACCTTGTTTGAATACAAAACTACCAGTGGTAAACGGGTGATGGATGCGGATATTGCTTATTTGATCACGCATATTTTATCCGACAACGGCGCTCGGGTACTAGAGTTTGGCGAGAATTCATACCTGGCAGTCACCGGCAAAAATGCATTTGTCAAAACCGGAACTACCGATGACAAACGTGATAACTGGACAGTTGGCGGTACGCGCTCGCGGATCGTGGGTACTTGGGTAGGTAATAATGACAATAGTCCGATGCATCCGTCGCTAGCATCGGGTGTGACTGGCGCCGCCCCGATCTGGAACCGGATCATCCGCGAAGTGATCAAAAATCTGCCGGATGAACCGTTTGTCCGATCGGACAATATTGTCGAGATGGACATTGATAGTTTTGGCGGCGGTTTGCCGCGACCGGAATTTCCTACTCGTAAAGAGGTTTTTATCAAAGGGACTGAACCAACCGCAGTGGGATCCATTTACAAAAAGCTCAAAATTTCCAAAAATAACGGTAAATTGGCCAATGACATTGAAATAGCCAGTGGGGCATATGACGAAAAAGAATTTATCGTCTTTTCCGAAACTGATCTCGTTTCAACTGATGGGAAAAACCGTTGGCAGGAAGGTATTGATGAATGGCTCAAAACTCAATCTGATCCCAAATACCATCCGCCGACCGAGACCTCAGGCGACCGGTTGGATACAGTCGTCATGAATATCACCGATCCGCAGGATAAAAAACAGTATGATGATCACGATGTAAAAGTCGCCGGTGAAGCTTTTAGTTCCGACTCGATTTCGGAAATAAATGTGGAGATTTTGGGTACGCAAGCTTTTTCAGACAAAGTCACTGGTACCAATAGCTATTCCCGGGTTTTTAACTTAAATACGGGGACGTACACGATCAAAATGACGGCCAAAGACAATCGCGGAAAAGAAACCACCGGCGAGGTCAAAATCGGAGTATTGGTAGCTTGGGATAGTGCAGTTGCTCCAACGCCTTCACCTTCGGCATCGCCATTGTTGCTATAAACAACTCTCCTCCTTTATAAGGAGGAGTTGGAGGCGGTAGAAAACAAGTATTCAAACCTTTAATTTATTTTGGATTTCGACAATCTTTTCTATAATTCCTTCTAAATTGCATACTACCTCGCTATTATAAAAACGAATAACTGTAACACCTAATTTTTCAAGAAACGAAGTTTTTCTGATGTCGTTATAGATTTGAAGGGAAGTTTCGTGCGTTACTCCGTCTATTTCGATTGACAATTTTAGTTCAGGACAGTAGAAATCTAAAATATATAATCCAATGCCGTGTTGCCTTCTATATTTGTACCCAAGTTGTCTGTTACGCAGTTTATTCCAAAGTAGCCTTTCAGGATAGGTCAAATTTTGTTTAAGGTATCGCTTAAAAGGGAGGTTTTGAGGATCTCCTTTTAGAGTCAAAGTTCTCTTTTTGTTCATTACTTATCTACCTCACCTATCCTCTCCTTACAAAGGAGAGGGATAACTGCTTCGATATCCTCGGCTAATCACAGAAGAGGAATTATATTAACCCCTTAATTTTGCGTTGAAGGTTTTGTCGACCATTTCTTTCAGTTGAGTACGTAATGCGATCACTTCGCTATCGGTGATTTGTTTATCCGGATTTAAATAGTGGATTCTGAAAGTTGCTGTATCCTGATATTCAGTAATAAGTTGGACCTCATAAACCAACGGTGATTGATTTTTGATCGCTGCAATTATTTCTCCCAGTGGAGTTTTTGCCGGCAAAACAAAAGTCATATCTTCTATAACCGGCGGATATTTGGGAATAGGCTGGTACTTTTTAGTCGTTTGAGCGCTTTTTACAAGTTGGGCAAATTCTAACTCGAGAACTGTAATTGGAGTTTTGATCTCCAGTTTTGTTAAAAGTTGCGAGTTGACTAAACCTAGGGACCCAAAATCTCCGAAACTTAAGTGACGGTCATCGTACCAATTTTTTAATACGTCATTCCGGACTTGATCCGGAATCTTTCTGGGATCCTGAAACGAGTTCAGGATGACATCATTAGTCGAAATTCCAAATAAGTCCAAAATACTTTCCGCAACTCCTTTAGCTTCCAAAAAGCGTTCTCCTGTCCAACATATAAGTATCGTGGGGTTTTCATACGGAAGGTCATCGGGATTAAAAACATAACGCATACTCAATTCAAAAATTTTAAAACAGGGGTGCAGGTTTAAATTTTGTTTGACACAATTTAAAATGCTTGGCCACAAGCTTGGTCGCATGTAGACCCATTCACTGGATAAAGGATTACTGATTTTAAATGCTTTAGATTTATCAAGTCCGAAAATATCCATTAATTCTTCAGAAATCATCGAGTAGGTATAAGTTTCGGTAAAACCCCAATCTCTGAGTCTGATTTTGATATCTTCTTCCCATTGAAGTGATTTATTAGGTTCGGAAAAAGGTGGTGGAGTGTCAGGCAAAGTTGGGGTCACGTTGTGATAACCGTAAAGCCGGGCGATTTCTTCAATAATGTCGACATCGATTTTGATATCGCGGCGGAAAGAGGGAACGGTGACTACCATATTGTCATCCTCACGAAAGTGAGGATCCGCTTTCTTATTACGGATTCCCGCCTGCGCGGGAATGACAGCTTTATTGAATGCAACTTCCAATCCAAGCGGCGTTAGTATTTCCTTAATTTCCTGATTACTCAATTTTTTTCCAATGTATGCATCGACTTTTTTTCGATCGACAGAAACTTGGTATGGTGCATAAGGTTTTGGGTAAATGTCATAAATTTGACTTGCTGCTTCTCCACCGGCCAATTTCTTCACCATTTCCATCCCGTCAAGCATGGT
>LCEX01000021.1 GCA_000995415.1 Candidatus Gottesmanbacteria bacterium GW2011_GWC1_43_10 | reverse complement strand
GGAACAGGGTGAACAGTTTACTTTTCTTCATGTTGACCTCCTCAGGTCTGATTCAATTATCTAAAACACACTTTTGGTGTGGCCACTCGAATGAGTAGCAACTTGAGCACGAGTGACCCGTGCTCAAAGCGCTACCCACTCGGTAGAAAAGGAGGCTAAATATTCTTTCCGCAAACTGTTAAGGTGCAAGGAAAATGTCTTTGTAAACCACCAAAAAAAGCGCGGCAATCCGCCTCCGCCAGCTGGCGGATAACGGAGCGCTGGTTTAATGATTTACATGGGAGGAGTTTACTAAGAGAGAGAGAATGTCAAGTCTATAGGTTAATATATTTCGATGAAATTAAGGTTAATTGAGGCTAATATTAAAGATAAAAATATTAAGATTCCTTTTTATAGGTCTTATAAAAATAGTAGTCATAGACAACTCTTGGAGCCTGTTGAAAACTCTCAACAGTGTCATTCCGAGTCCCAATATTCATCGGGGCCTAGGAATCTCTTTTAAAAACCATAATGGAGATTTCTCCACTTCGCCCACTTCGTTCGCTTTGGTCGAAATGACAAAAAAACTAATTTTCAAACTGACTCAATAATTATTTTTAGTTTGAATAAATAATCTCAGTGTGGTATCCTAAAACAGGTGAAAGTCAGGTTTTCAACTAAATTTAGAGAGCGGTTGTCTGAAAAACTCATGGATCTAGGTAATTATGTTGCAATAGGTCTTGTTTTTGGTCAATTTGTTTCTGATAAACCATTTTCACTACCGATATTTATACTTGGAATTGCTATAACTTTAACTTGTTATTTATTTAGCTATTTAATAAACAGATAAAGGAGGTAATATGGATGCACTTGCTTGGTATTTACTTACTCTTTTGGTTTTGATAGTACTTGGTGGATTGTTTGTTATTACCCATAAAGGAAAATAAACTTATGAGCAAAACCAAACTTATAGTCAAAAATAATCAGGTGTTGGTCGACGCCGATGTCTTGTTTGAACAAATTGAGGAAGCGGGCGGCGATTGGAAAAAGGTCCGGGAGTCATACCAACAACTCAAGCGATCACTCCAAACTGAAGAAGATGAAGAGTAACTTAAGAAGCTTAGTAGCTTCGTTACTTAGAAGCTTAGAAGAACTAAGCCACTAAGCCCTCCAAGCTTCTAAGCCTCTGTCGAAGACAAAGTCTTCGACCATTCCTGTTTGGCCATGATGGCAGCTCCAACCGCTGCCGATACCAAAGGTTTGACAATGCGGACTTTTTTGAGAAGTGCTGTAACGTGTCCTTCAAAAAGAGCTCGGAAATATTTGCTTTCAAAAAGACCGCCTACGATCACTACCCGATTAAATTCATCTTCCATTTTGAGCCGTCTAACGACCCCCATCAGCGCTTTACCCAATTCGGCAATAGTTTTGTCAACGAGTTGCCTGGCTACTTCATCGCCAGTTTCTGCCGCATCAATCACTACTTTTGCAAAATCAGAGATTTCGTGAATTGAGGGTTTCGCATCGTTGTACCAATCCGATATATCTTTGGAGCTTTTGACTCCCAATTTTTTTTCAAGTTTTGTAGCTAAAAATGGGGCTTCGATGATCCCATCGTGATGCTCAACTATGGTTTGAAACATCCTTTGGGCAAGTATATAACCACTGCCTTTATCTCCCAAAAAATATCCCCAGTTCCCCGCCATTGCACCTGTACCGGTCGCATTTTTGCCATAGACATTTGCCCCAGTTCCGCAAATGACAACCAGAGCCGGCGGCAATGTGCCGCTATAAAGGGCCACCTTGGTATCATTGACGACAGTCAGTTTTTGGGCAAATCCCGCCATCACATCGGTTGTAAATCCTCCAAACAATCTTTCATGGTCTTTCTGGCTGTCACAAGCGGCAATTCCAATAGTAGCCCAAGTGATATCATTTTCGGATAAATATGCTTTACTCAAAACTCCGGCAATTGCCCGATAAACATTGGTGATAGTTTTTTTGAGTCCGATATTATGGTAATTTGCCGGGCCACCCACTTCCTCAGCTTTGATTTGTGAAGCTTCATCAATAATGACGGCGCGGATTTTGGTGCCTCCCGCATCAACACCAAGAAAAAAATTCATAGAATTTTTTCAGATGCTTAGAAGTTTAGTTATTTAGCAGCTTAGAAATTGGTTTCACATGGAACTAAGTAACTAATTAACTAATTAACTAAGTAACTAAGCTTACTTTATTATTGATCTCCAATCTTCCATAAACTTGGCGAGTCCCTTGTCAGTCAAATCGTGGCGCAAATCATAAGAGCACCAATCTCTATCAAGTGTCAATTCCTGGTATGGAATTGGCTTAAGTGCGCCATAATCATAAATAAAATCTTCTCCCGGAAGTCTAAATCCGAGACTCTCCCATTCGAGTAATATTTTGTAAGGCACGGTGATAGCCGGAGATTTGAGAAAGAGCGCGTACAAAAGGTGGTTTAAAGTCCTGACACTGGCTGTGAGCACCTCAACGTGACAAGAATGAACTTTGCTATGCAATAACCCCTTCTGACCTCCCCTTAAATTAAGGGGAGGAACTCCCTCTCTTAAATTAAGAGAGGGTTGGGGTGAGTTATTGTACATTCGGACAATATTTGCTACCACATCCATCCCGTTTTCTCCCAGGTCGTCAAGCCGACCAACAAAAGGAGAAATGAAGACTCGATGCTTAGTCAGCTTGGTTACTTGGTAAACTGCTGCAGCTTGGGCTTGGGAAAAATTGAGAGTGATATTGACCGGAAATTCCTGGCAAAAAATTTCAGCTGCAGCTAGTCCATTGGTGGTACAAGGAAATTTAACCACGCCATTTGGAATCCAATCTTTATAGACCCGCGCTTGAGCTAACATGTCATCTTTTGAAGTAGATTGATCTCCTATGACTTGGATTGATATTGGGCCGGAGGTCACAGCAGAAATAGAAGTAACTATTTTTTTGTATTGACTAAGAGCTTCGGCTTGAGTGAGTTTTTTGCCAGCGGCAATATATTTTTGGACATCAGGGTTTTTAGCAACCAGTGTGGGGTTGGTGGTTTGGCCCTGGACTCCAGCAAAACCGTGGGCTTTGAGTAGTTCATCGGCTTTTTGGGTTTCCGTAGGATCTCCACCATCAATGAAAATGAGTGAAGGCAAATTCATATCGTTTGAACTATAATAGCATAAATCAAATGAAACGATTATTGGGATTTTGGCCGCTTCTGACCCTTATTTTCGCTCTGGCTTTTTTCCTCCGTATCTACCGCGTCGCTGACACTCCCCACGATCTGTATGTTGATGAAGTTGCGATCGGCTGGAATGCCTATTCCATTCTCAAAACCGGCCGCGATGAATACGGGACTCGCCTACCACTTTTTTTTAGATCATATGATGACTACAAACTACCAGTTTACATTTACGCTACTACCCTTTCCGAAGCAATACTTGGTAAAACTGCTTTTGCCGTACGCTTTCCTGCAGTGCTATTTGGGACGTTAACCGTATTAGTGTTCATACTGCTGGTTAAATTACTCACCGGTTCCCAAAAACTGGCTTTACTTACCGGTTTATTGTTGGCTATTTCTCCCGTGTCTCTCCAATTTACGCGCGCTGGTTATGAAGCCGGCATGGCGGTTTTTTGGACAGTATTGGGAGTTTACTTGATGCTCTTGGATCTTGAGAACAAGAAAAAAACATTTTTCTGGGGGGTTACATGTTTGGTCATTTCTCTTTATACTTATCACTTCAGTAGGATCGTGGCTCCCCTGCTTTTTAGCGGAATTTTATACTGGTATAGAGCTCGCCTCCGGCAAATCATTCAACGTAAATCTGCCCGAGTTACGGCTCTATTTTTGATTCTCGTGACTTTACCTTTCATCGTCTATGCAGTATCGCCCGGCGGCTTGGCCCGCGCCCGCTCCGAGTCTTTTTTAAAAGAAATCCCCGCTCACATTGGCAAAAGTCTTACCACAAGTTTGGGTTGGGATATTGACCATTGGCTCAAAAATTACTTAGCCCATTTTTCATTTAATTTCTTATTTTTTGCTGGCGATGGCATTGGCCGGCACGGTGTCAGAGAAATAGGTGAACTATACCTTTGGCAACTACCGTTTCTGGCTATCGGTCTGATTGGCACAATTCGTAGACGCACCAAACCCAACCAACTGTTTTTGTTTTGGCTCTTGGTAAGTCCCGTAGCCGCAAGTTTGGCCACCCCCAGTCCGCATGCGGTGCGCAGTTTACCTATGATAGTGCCCCTGATTTATTTTACGGCAGCGGGAATAATCAAATATATTTCATTCGTATCTCGTCATTCTGGCAAGCGAATCCGCCAGCTGGCGGAGAGCGAGTCCAGAATCCACTTATCTGCACAAGTAGAGATTTTGGAGTCATCCTCTGACCAAACCAGAGTCATCTTCAGAAGGATGGGAACACTTACGATTACGACAATTATTGCCTATTTTCTCCTTTCCTACCTTCACATTTACTACGTCCACTATCCCAACCGCACGAGCCCTGATTGGTCGGGTGGGTATAAAGAAGCTCTGGACTTTGTATTTGCCCATGAGAATCAATATGAAAAAGTGGCTTTGACCAGAAGCTTGAGTAACGGCTATGCCTATTTATATTTTTATGGCCAATTTGATCCTTCCCGAGTCAATATCTCTCCCCGTCCCCAAATGGGTTTTGGCAAGTATGAATTTGTGGATGTGCCTTATACTTTGCCTAAAAATACGCTTTACGTAGCTCAACCGACTGATCCTAGTAGTGGCCGGCTGATCGCACAAATCAAAAATAAAAGCGGCGACGTCCAATTCTATATATGGGAGAACTAGGTTTTTGTTCAATTCACGATATACAGGTCTATCTCACCGAGCAATTGAGAAGTGATATTTTTGTGGACCAAAACGTGCCGCTACTCCTCGTCAGGTTGCTCCATAACAAATGGCTGTATACTTTTGGGGCTAGCTTAAGATGCTATTTGAGCTTTTGGGATACAATTACATACAGTCAAGTCGTGTCTGTCTTTTTGCTGCCTTTGATTCTCTACGGACTGTTTGCAAGACGTTGGCGGCGCTTTCTTTGGCCACTGCAACTAGTTATGCCGCTATTTTTCCTGTTTAACCCACTCAATTTGAGTCTAGGAGAAAAGATCCTTTGGTTTAGGATTTATTATGTCTTTTTGGCGTTAGTGGGATTCATTAAACTGGTAATTAATTTCAAATCCAAATAGATTATCTGAGGAAACTTTGATTTTTCTCCAAAAATTGCCTATACTCTGCCACAATATGGGAGGATTCAGAGGTGAACGCACTCAATCTGAACTGGCCAGACTTAATGCAGATCAAATCGCTTTAGCAGCTTATTGCAAGTTTAAACACATCACTCCAGAAAATTTAAGTCGTCTAGGTGATGTAAATCGGGCAAGTATTTTAGCTAATGCTTTTAGTCAGCTACAAGAGCAAGGTTTATGGGGAGTTGTGGAAACCCGAGCCAAATCGTTAGCTGCTGAAGCCAAAACAGGCAAAACTATAGCTGCACCATGGGATTTCTCTGTTCCGACAACTTCGCAATATGCGACCACCACTGAACCACCACCAACTCTAGTTGAACCGCAATTTAAAACTGTTAGAGGTAATAAAGTCGGTTTTCTGACTCTCGACCCAAGTTGGCTCATGGGCGAAAGATTGACCCAAAAGGATAAAGATACTATTGCGGAACTGTTAACCAATCCTGAAGCACTACTTGAAGCTATGCACAGACGCTATCAATCCCGAAGCCGCCAGAAAAGACGCGAATTTGATCGTGAAGTAGCAAACGAGGTCGCTAGAGCGTGGCAAAAGTTGCTTAAACAATGGGGAGTTGCCACTTGGGCACAAAAGCAATATGTCTTAAGGGAAAAGATGGAGGGCAGCGTCAGACTTTTTCAATTATTGGGTCTTTGGGAAAAGATTGCAAATGAAAAGTTGGATTATGCATTAGTTAAAGAAATACAGTCAGTTCTTTCCGAAAGTCAAGTCGTTATTCATGACTTTTCATCAAGTGAAGGCGTTACCATCTTTGCTTCAAAACTGGCCCTAGCTTTGGACCAAATGAGGGACTAAAACTGGACAATCTGCAAATATTGGCTATAATCTATAGACTTTCACTGTTCCCCAGGATTTACGCGCTTTTATGTGGTTTAAACTGTCATTCCCGCGCCATGCCTGCCGGCCCGCCTGCCGGACGGTCAGGCAGGCAGGAAAGCGGGAATCTAAAATTTCTATTTGTATAGAACCCATTTCAAAACTAATTTTGTCTTAGTAGGACAATGATAAGTGCTAAATATACAAAAGCTTTGTATATGGCAGGTTTGTAATCTCTCCTTACTCTAACGCGCCAAAAGTTTTTTATCCAGGCGTTGAGTCTCTCAATCAGAAACCTCACTTGGTATTTTTCCTTGTTAAAGCTGAATTTTGGCCCTCTTTTCCTGATGTAATCTCCCTTTCTCATTTCCATATTTACTTGAGTCCCAGATTTCCTTAATCTTCTTCTCATCTCAAGGTTGGTATACATCTTATCCAGATTAAGCACTCTTTTACGCCTTCCAGCGGTCTTTTTGAGATGCCCTGCTACAAATACTCCGTCATATGCCTGTCCTTTTCCAAAATTCACATCAGCCGGTAACCCTCCTTTATCTGAAAATAGAGAAATCTTTGTCCCATATTTCCGGTGTTTTCCGTCATATCCGCATAACCTTCGAAAATGGAATGAGGTTGCAGTTGTCGTATCAATTGCTCCTTCAACTACGTCTGTTGTTTCACCTGCCAACGCTTCATAGATGAGTTTGAGTTTCCCTCTGCGTTGTATTTCCTGAAAATACCTCCAGCAACTGACTCCTGATGCCCCGCATGCTGCAATACTATTCCACGGTAACCCATGTTTGAGTACCTGCAATATGCCTGCTATTAAAGGCTTTTTTTCAACTCGCTTCCTGCCAAATCGTTTTTGCCGAGGTGTTGGTAACACCAACAGTAAATTCGTGAATACCTTTTTTGATACAAGTTTGGTAACATCATAGTACATAGGCAGTACCTCCTCAGGTCACTGCCTATTTTATTGCTATATTAACCTTTTTTCAAAGTCCTGCGAGTTTTGAAATGGGTTCATAGATTATCCGGTCAAGCCGGATAATGACAAGATACGTGAGTCCTGATCCCTGCTTGCCAAACGGAGATTTTTCATATGCGACCAAATTTGAGATCTGCCTTAAAATTAGCTGGGCTTACATTAGCTGCCACTGCTTGCGGAAAAGAACTCCCTCCCATACTCCTGCCTCCCTCTGAACTGGATATAGTGAAAACCGGTGAATATCCCCCAGGACTTGATCTGCAAGAACGGGCAGACATGATGATGCGGGTGGTTTCGGCTGCTTACCGCGGCTTCATCACCGGCTTACCGTCTACTTGGAAGCCGCCAACTGCCGAAGTTGTTTCAGAAGACCAATTCTTGTCTCACGCCAGAGCACTTTTCCAAGCTCAAGGCTATACAGATGAACAAATCACTGCGGTAGATTTACCAGATTTACATCTTAGGGCGGTTCCTAGTGCTGATAACACCACTGTTTATATAAATGCAGGAACTTTCGAGAAGAGTTCATCTGGATCAGAAGAAAAAGAGGACAAAGAAACACATTTATCCAGATCAAAAACAGAAGATGAAAAGAGAGAGATGCTGCGCTTAAGTTACCTTCTCTGTCAGGCCCTGACCGAAGGGCCGGTCATTTCTTTATTCGAACCTATAGACTTAGAGGGAAAAACCGGTACACCTTTGATACTGGACACAGCCCAGGGATTATCCGCTCATGGTAAATATAAGGACAAGCTACGTATGGGGCTGGTTGGTTTTGGTTTGGGCCTCCAAATATATCTCACCCAAAGAATTTTAGAACTTAAAGGTTTTCCTGAATTTGAATTCAGTGGCCCGCCAGGTGATACGGCAAAGGTAGTTAAAAAAATAGTAGACAGGCTCAATTTACCTATTGAGAGACTGGTTAATTATGCTCAAACCAGCAATGTCAACGGATTTACCGAGTATCTAGGTAACTATTATGGGGTCCAAAAACCCAATCCTGATCTTAATTCTGGCTGGCTGATGTTCATGATTCCTGATTTTCTGATATTGGGATTAGTTGACCTTAATAAAGCCCTAGGAATGGTGGATTTGTTTATATCCAATCCGGGCAGATCAGATGATGTTCAGGCGAAATTGGAGGAGTATAAAGAGTTAGTTAACCACTCACTCCGGCCGAGTTTGCAACTGGCTTTGGAAAAATACCGCGGGCCTGACGACCCCACCCCAACCATGGACGCTTTAGTAGCTCAGTTCTTATTGAGTTCGGAAGACTCAGTGTAAAGCTAAAATTTCTTTCACTTTCTTCACTATTGCCTTCGCATCAATTTCTTCGTAAGCCAAGAGTTCTTCCGGAGTCCCGGAACGGGGAATTTTATTTACGGCTAATTTATGTACTGACACATGATGAGTGTCGGCCAAAGCTTCCAAAACCGCATCGCCCAATCCACCGACTGCATAATGGTCTTCAACAGTAATGATGGCTTGGGTTTCACTGGCGGCTTTTCTTAATGTTTCGACGTCTATTGGTTTAATCGAATAGCAATCAATGACTCTGACTGCTATACCATCCTGTTTGAGCTGTTCTGCAGCTTTTATTGCCTCAAAAACCGTAATTCCAGCTGCCACAACTGTAATTACATCACCGTCTAATAACTCCCCCTCTCCCCCTCTTAATTTAAGAGGAGGTTGGGGGGCGTTATAAAACACTTTGCTTCCTGCTATCGGAAAAGCCTCATCCGGTTTATAAATAATCGGAGTTGGCTCGCGAGTTGTCTTGATATAGACAATTCCTTTTTGAGTAAACATCGCTTCCACCAGTTTTTCCGTACTAATTGCATCAGATGGATATAGTAAGATACTGTTGGGCCAAGCCCGCACCATCCCCATATCTTCAAGTCCCATTTGCGACGGACCATCTTTTCCGAGTGAGACGCCGGCATAAGAGCCATTTATATATAGCGTAGCTTCGGAAAGTGCAGCTAAACGAAATTGGTCGTGTGCTCGAGTGAGGAAACAACCAAAAGAGGTAATAAAAGGCTTAAGTCCTAGATTACTCATCCCCCAGGCTACTGAAACCATGTTTTGTTCAGCAATATAGCATTGGAAAAACCGCGCAGGATAGGCTTTTTCAAATTGATCTGTATGAAGTGAGTTTTTGACATCACCATCCAAAACTACCAAATCAGGATAGATACTTCCCAATCGCTCCAGAGCATTCCCAAAAGCTTTTTTGGTGGCTACTTTTTCATTTGGTTGATGGTTGGTATAAGAAGCAACTCCCTCTAACTCCCTCTTTTGAAGAGGGAGAATACTCCCTCCCTTGGTAAGGGAGGGTTGGGGTGAGTTAGTATAATACAAGCTTAATACTGGTTTTTGGATAACTCCCCGCATACTTTTATCGATCTCTCCCAAGCCCTTCACAGCTTCTTCAAACTTATCTTTAGGTACTGGTTTACTATGCCAACCGTTTTTGTCTTCCCAAAAAGGTACTCCTTTGCCTTTGATGGTTTTGGCGATGATCATCGCCGGCATTTCACTTGTTTTGCTCTGTTCCAAAGCCATGGAAAAACCTTTGTCCACCAGTTCCAAATCATTGCCGTTCTCTAAAACATAAGTCCGCCAGCCAAAACTTGCCACTCGCCGAGCATAAACCTGAACATCATGGCCCACCATCGTCGCTTCACTTTGGCTTAAGCGGTTGACATCAACAATAGCTATTAGGTTGTTGAGCTTTTTAAAAGCCGCGTATTGGATCGCTTCCCAATTTTGGCCCTCTGCCATTTCACCATCACCCAAAAGAACATAAACAAAAGGGACATTAACTCCCCTTAATCCCCTCTTAATGAGAGGGGAAATATTCTCATTGCTCCCTCCCTTGGTAAGGGAGGGTTGGGGTGAGTTAGTATTTGAAATTCTTGCCCGAAGTGCGAGGGCTTCTCCCACTCCCATTGACAATCCTTGTCCGAGTGATCCAGTCAGGCCTTCGGTATAGGGAAAACGCACCGATAGATGGCCTTCAAGAACAGAATCAAATGTGCGATAGGCCGCCAATTCTTTTTCAGTAATTTTTCCAGCCGCTGTATACAAAGCATAAAAAAGCGGCGAAGCATGGCCTTTACTCAAAATGAACCGATCATTTAACGCCCCCCCGCCCCCTCTTAAATTAAGAGGGGGTAAGGGGGAGTTATTTTCTAAATCTGCGCGGAAATATTTGAAAAACAGCGCGGTCGCAAGTTCAACCGCAGATAAAGCCGAAGTGGTATGCCCAGATTGGGCAGAATAAGTCTGAAGCAAAATATAGTAGCGGATGAGACGAGCGAGTTTTTGCAGTTCGGCAAGTTCCATGAGTTTATCTTACCTAGAATTTAGCCGCATGTCCAGAATGTTTTGTCGCTTATTTTTGCTTTCCCAAGCGTAAATAGCGTATAATCCCGTCGTTATGCTAGACAAAGATACACAAAGCCCATCTGCTCAACATTTATTTGCAGCTCATGTTGAAGTGTTGGCATCTCGAAAGAGAATCGCTTTTCCAGATATCCGTCGTCTTCTGGAACTGAACCGGGATGCCGTGCAAGAAATCCAACCCTTTTCTCAAGCTTACTTTCAAGCTGTGGCAGTCGTAGCAGATTGGAATTTGGGTAACCGGTATCCGGCGCTTGAAGTACTTGTAGCCAAAGCAGCCGAGGCAGTAAAAGAAAATCCGGACCGCGCCAGGTTTTGGGTTCGTTGTGCCGACCAACTTTTGACTCAAAACTTATTTGCACCGCAACAAAAACATCTTTATGATGCAATTAGCCAACAGCTCGAGCCTCCGGCTCAAAGCGGCAACCCACTCTCCATTTTACTGATGAGTGCTCTGGCCTTTAATGAAGGTAAATTTGGTCCCCACCCTAGGTCTAAAAATGAAGTCAAAGTCTTAAAAGAAGTTTATCAGGAATTCCGAAAAGCGGTCATAGGATTTTAACATGGCTGAAACTACACCAATGTCTCCGCCATTTGTAGCATTTTTCGAAAGGCTGTACCAATCAGGAAATCTATACCTTGTACCTGGTTTCGTACCCCAAAAAGTCGGACAAACATTTAGGGCATCGGAACCGACTCCGGGATATTATGTCGCCAATCCCCAACCCAGAAATCCTTACAAAATAAGTTTCCAGGAAGGATCACGTCTTTTGGTCCCGGGCCAGCCCTACTCGGTGCTATATATCGGCCGTTGTGCCGTACTTTATCCAGATGCAAACCATGAATATCACGTCACTATGTCAGACCCGTATAAGTTTGTAGTAGTAGAAAGGGATAAATCTAAAAGACCGGTTTACTTGGCTTTCCTAGTGCCTGACTCGGCATTGAAGTAACTTCACTTTTCCAGCACGATCTTCCGATGGCCGAATGGACTCCCCCGAGGTGGAGGAATTTCAGCATAAATTACCACCATCTAATTTACTCCATAAACAGCTTATACCACGCAACAGTTGCTGGGGAGCTTGTCCCCCACCAAAACAAGATTTCTTCAAGCGGCAAGCGCCGACCGAAGAAACTCACTACTCCCAAATAATGGCTCCCGCCAAAAAACCATTGACCGTGCCTTAGTCCCACCCATTCATGAATAACCAGAAATACCCAAAAGTATCCTGCCAGAAAAAGTAGTCGCCAAACCAGTTTGGGATACAGCAATAAAAATACGATCAAAGGTACGACACCAAAAACCAAACCCAAAGCCAAATAAAAATACGGGACATACAAAAGCAAACGGTTCATCGAAAAAATCAGAATAAAACCGGCTGCTCCGGCGACTATAAACAGGAGTAAGTATTTAACCGCTTCGGTAAATTTCCCTGGCAAACTCGGCTCGCAAAAATATTTCCAGAACATGACGACTAAATATACCCACAAAGCATTTAAAACTAGCGTCTCAATAGCCACTCCGCCGCGTAAAATTCTCCACATACTTCCCGGCACGAACCAGCTGTAGTCCAGATAAGCCAAATAATCAAAAATCGTCAAGGGAACCAACATCGTGAGCGTAAACGCCAGGCTTCTGGCTATATAAGCTCGGCCGCGCAGGCTCAAAAAGATGGCCGGCACGGCAAAAAAGAGTAAAATCGTCGGTAAGAATTTCAGATTTAAGGCTTCACTTAATGAAGCCGCAAATAATGCAGCCAGGACTAAAAACAATAATTCATATTTTTTCCGCGGTATGAAAAGCATATTGGTTGTATCAATTTAGCCTATGTGCTGACCAAATGTCAATGTAATTTTTCTTAAGCTATTTTTGTACAAGAAAAGGCTTGTTTCTGGATAGGTTATTAAGTAACATCAATCTATGAATACCAGACAAGTAACCGAGTACTACGAAAAAACTATTAGGGACTACCAACTTCTTTGGATAAATGATGATACACTTGGAATGCATTATGGATATTGGGACAATAAAGTCACCAGTCATAGTCAATCACTTCTTCGCCTCAATCAGGTTGTTGCTCAAAAACTGAAGTTGACTGCAAAGGACTTTGTTCTAGATGCAGGCTGTGGTTTGGGCGGTAGCTCATTTTGGATTGCCAAACATATTGGCAGCAGGCTGATTGGAGTTTCTATCACTCCTGATCAAGTAAAAAGCGCTAAAAAGTATGCTCAAAAAAAACACTTAGTTCAAAAAGTAGATTTTGAATTAGCGGATTATACCAAAACTAATTTCCCGGATAACTATTTCGATGCCGCTTTTGCTATAGAAACGATTTGTCACCTCGATGACAAAACCCCATTTTTTACTGAAATGAGCCGAATTTTAAAACCTGGCGGCCGGCTGGTAGTAGCAGATTTCACACTCCTTAAGAGAAATCTTAGTCAATCCGAACAGAAACTGATGAATATATGGTTATCTGGCTGGATGGTACCAAATATTTGGACACGGGAGCAGCATCTGCAAAGCATGAAGAAATGTGGTTTCAGGCAATTGGAAGCTCAAAATTATTCAGATAAGACAATACCTTCTTCCAAAAGACTTTTCTTGTTTTCTCTGCCTGGAGTTCCTCTCTATTATCTATTGCATAAACTGAAATTGTTGAGTAATTACCGTCTAAACGATGCCATTAGTTGTTATTATCAGTGGATCGCAAAAAAACGTGGCTTATGGGGGCATTTTCTTTTTTATGGAGAAAAGCCCATATAAAGACTTATCTTGTACCTTTTAGTTCTTCAATAGCCTCAGCTATCCGGTCTTTGTTTTTCCAGAAGAGGTAGCTTGTGGACACCAATCTGGTCGCGCCGTTTTCGATAACGAGTGGCGCGGTTTCTTTGCCAATCCCTCCATCCACTTCAATCGGGAGACCTGGATATTCTTCATGGATTTTTCTAATTTTTGGTAAGGTTTCAGGCAAAAACGAAGTTCCTGAAAAACCAGAGCTGATTGTCATCACAAGCACGGTATCAACGCTCTCCAAAAAAGGTTCAACTAGTTGAAGGGAAGATGGGCCGTTTAATGCTACTCCAACTTCAACGTGGTGCATCCGACACTCATGAATAAAATCACGAACAGCGTGCCCCTCAACGTCAGCAATTAACCGTTTGAAGCCATTTTTTATCAGAGGTTCTATATACTTAGCCGGATCAGCTACCATCAAATGGGCGGCTAGACGGATTTGGTCTTTGAATACGCGAAAAGAATCCCAGTTATTGTAACTAACATTCTGATACAAAGTGTTATCAAGTACATCGATCTCTACCCAATCAACCAGTCCGATAACTTGGTTGATTTTTTTAGCAATCTCATCAAAAGTCTTATCCGAAGTACCGGGACTAGGGATTATCTCAATCATAATTCAATAATGCTAATCTACGAATAGCATGCGAATACCACGAATTTCTGCGAATAATCACTCGCTATTCATTGTTAACACCGTTTTTTCCGTTAAAAGAATTCTTTTGGGTACCACGCGATAACTTCTGAAATTTACTAAAATACCTAATTTAAGTCGTAATTGATATAAGTATCTTTGTACCTGATAGTAATCATCTTTTAAAATAAACGGTTTGGCTTTCAATTCAAGCAATATCTTATCATCAATTACAAAATCTGAAATATTTCTCGAGTCACCTATTGTTAGTTCTCTTTTATACTGAATCTGTTTTTGAATAAGACTTTTTTCTAAAGCATTTCCGTATTGCTTCTCCCGGGCAAAACGTCCTAATTCATTATGAACAGTAAAACAAATGCCCGCTATTTTATATGACAAGTCGGGATAAATAAGATCTCTTTTTATGACGGGATTCGTAGGCATTCGCAGTATTAGTATATATCATTCGTTGATTCGCATTATCATTTTTTAACAGGATCCGCAACCACATCGATATTCTTTTTCTCTGATTTGGTCTACGCGGCGCTCATGCCTTTTTTCATGGGAAAATTCTGAATCTAACCATACCTTAACTATATCTTTGGCTTGGGCTTCACTCATCCAATCTCCAGATAAACCTAAGACGTTAGCATCATTGTGCTCCCGACTATGTTTGGCAGATTTAAGATCTGTAACGGCTACCGCCCTGATGTCTTTAATTTTATTGGCCGCAATCACAACTCCTGCAGCTGAACGACAAACCAAGACACCTTTGGCGCGCTTCTTCCAGGCTTGGGTCATGTCATCTGCTTGGGCCACTTTTTCGGCGACAGTAAAAGCAAACTGGGGATAATCATCTTCGGGATCAAGTTTGTGAGCGCCTAAGTCTTCGTAGGGTAATTTCCACTCGCTCAGCCACTGCTTAATTTTTTCTTTTAATTTGAAACCGCCGTGGTCAGCCCCCAAATATATCATTGTTAATAACCTCCGCCACTTGCCCCGTAGACGCGACACCGTGACGCAAGGCTGTAAGCCTTGGGAACGGCGAGCGTTCTACTGAGGTGATCAGCTCCAAGGTAAATCATATCTTTATATTCCTCAATATACCTCAAACACTAACGCTTCTCAAGAAGTTCGTTTCTGGATGTTGGATTCAATCCCTTGACAAAAAGATAGTGTATGTATAGTATATGTACAATGTTGGATCTAAGTAAAATTGTTGGTTTTGAATGGGACAAAGGCAATATTGACAAAAATTATGAAAAACATGGTATCACCCTAAAAGAGGCTGAAGAAGTCTTCTTGGATGAAAAAGTGTTCTTTACAGAAAATATTAAACATCAAGGAAGAGCAAAAGGTATAAAAACAACCGCGCTAAAAGACTACAAAATATAAAGCCGCAGGAGGAACTAATTCCACACTTACGGCTATTAAAATCCCAAATTCAAGCGGGTCACAAACCTACAAATTTCCTGACAGTATCATCAAGAGTACGGAATAAACTCCCTTTTCGAAGAAAAACCTTCGCCCCATGAGATAGAAAATTTTCTTCCAAC
>LCEX01000020.1 GCA_000995415.1 Candidatus Gottesmanbacteria bacterium GW2011_GWC1_43_10 | reverse complement strand
GGGATAGTCAAGGCTGGTGACAGCCTCAAGTAACCGGTTGACTACCCGCTTCTCGTTGTAGAGAGGTAGGTGGATGGAGACGAAGGGGTGACGGGTGAGAGTAATATTACTAGTATTTGCAAGCAAACCTGAACGATCAGCTCTGCTTCCAAAGTAACTTTGGGTCTTATTCGATTCACTTCCGTTTTTCTTAAGAGTCTCAACAAGGCGAGAAAAAACCAGGACTAAGGCAATGGTTAAATAATACTTGAGTGAATAAAGGAAAAAGGCGCTTCCTGCTCCTAGAGCCAACAGGGCAAAAACGTAACCTAAAACCTGAACCAAGGACTCGGCTTTTAATAAAGTCCAACCTATATTAAAAGATATGATGGAGATGATAAACAAAGCTAAAGTTAGGAAAGAAAGTTGGGTAATAAAACGTTTAGGAGAAGGTGGCGACGGAGGTCTTGGTGGCAGAACCAATGGTTGAGTGCTTATAGGCGGAGGCGGTCCGGGCAAAACGTTGGGTGATAGTTGATCAAGACTTGGTAACGAAACCGTATCTATAGTCTGAGTCGGTTTCTCAGCTTGAATAGGCGCAAATTTAGTGGCATACATCTGTCGATCTGCTACGGTATGCAAATTATACCGGCTCAAAAGACTCCAGATTGTCCAACTGGAAACATTGGCTTCTTTGGCCAAGGTATGCACTGACCAATATGGATGAGCGACAACCAAATCCAAAATCTGATCCCGAATTTTGGGATAAACAGCTTTGGGATGAGACTCCCCGCTGACGTATTTTTCTTTAAAAGGGTCGGGAGAATCTGTTCCCCTTTTGTATTGATCCAACCACTGATACAAAGTTTTCCTTGCAATTCCCGATTCACGGGCCACAGAACTAATCGAGAGTCCTTCTTTGACAATTTTGGCGACCAATTGGCTTTTATTTTCAGGCGTGAGTCTGCCCGGACCGGCCCAATTCACAATAAAACTCTGGCGATCCTGGGGCGTGGCTGCTTGAAGTTGTTTGAGTAAGTAATATACAGTAAACAAGCTTAATTTAAAGCCTTTTTTGCGCAGCGCTTGGCAAAAAAACCTCGTCCCCCAACTTGGGTGCTTCACGATTAACCGCACCAGGCACGATTTTGCAGTATATGCTTTGGCTTGGGGATGATACCTACCTTTTCTATAAGCGCTCTCAAGGGCTGACGCCTTTTTTCTGGGTGAAGCTTCTTGGTAGCGACGGATCCAGGAATAAACAGTTTTGCGGGCAACTCCCAATTCACGAGCCACGAGAGAAACACTTCGTTTCTCTTTAAGAATTTGCGAGATGGCTTGTTGTTTAATCTCGGCAGGCTTTATCATTGTTTTTCTAAACGCTAGACGCTTTACGCTAAACGCTTGTATTAATAGTGTTACCTACCATCCTAACACTTGTCAAGTGGCTGTTACATCGCTCTAAAAAAATCCTGCGGTAATTGGGGAAAAGTCCTAATTGCGGGATATATTAGCAGTTACAAAATCTATCATTATCCAGCTTGCCTGCCCGCCTTTGGAGGGACCGGATAATCTATACAAATATCCTCAATAGATTCCCGCTTTCGCGGGAATGACATACGGGCGGGAATGACATTTATCCTGTAAATTACGAGGAATTGCTGCTTCTGCAGTCTTATTAAATGAGATTAAGATACTTAGGAAGCGGACTTAATACTTTTTCCTTCTTTTTCCCCGCAGAAAGTTTCTGGGAATAAAGGGTAGTAGAAGTAGTAGCACCAAGTTATTTTCCGGCAGAGTAGAAAAGGTGTAAGCAGTATCTTCCCGAGCCACAATTGCAGCTTGAGTATCATTGGCGACCTTAAAAGTCCCTGATATGGCATCGTTGTCACCAACTGTGAAATTAAACGAATATTCGTCGCTCCAGGAAATCGTATCCGCATCAGTAGTTTTAAAATATGCTTGTAAACTCCCGGCAGTGTCTTTCATGGAAACGGCAACCAATGTATTGGCCGGAGAATCAGAAATATATAAAAGGTTGGCAGTATCAATATTGGTTTGACCCGTCCAAGGTATCGCATCTGTAGCTATCCAAGAAGGGGCAGTATCCCCCGTACATGGAGCACACCGATAAATATCGGTAAAAGTGGAGAAATAGGCCATCACCCAGACATCAGTGCCATCGGTGAGAGCTGGGGCTATATCATTGACGTTTACTGTCCCATCAACATCATTGTCAGCATAGTTCCAGGTGCTTGAGGAAATATCAAACTGACTTTGCCGCAAATCATTGTTTCCGCCATTATCGTTGTATATGATTTGAATTCGATTGGTAGCCACCTCAAAAGCTACCGGAATAAAGTGGGCCCCATCTACAGGTAAACCACTCCCCGACTCAATTGACGTAAAACTACAGCCTCCGGTGGGCACCTCAAATATATCAGACGGTGTCTCGGCTCCATTTAGTCTGGAATAACCAACCAGTACGTCACCATTATTTCCTGCGGCAATATAGGCTACATAAGAGCTAAAGGTCAAATCTCCCGCATCTGGACTATTGCATTGGGTTCCAAGATTATCAGAATTGGCTGTGTCAATGGTTCGAAAAGCCAGACTATCATCTGTTGCTTCAGTTACGGTCGAGTCATCCATCCAGGCGGCAAAAATTTTTCCGGCATCAGTACCTGCTTGCTGATACCAAAGATTGACACCATGTTGTCTACCAGTATCTGTACTTACTGTCACCGCAGTTCCCCAATCTGAATCCTCATCACAGTTGGATGAAGCGGAGCACTTGGTATAGCTGATTTTCGCGTCGTTAGAAGTAAAAACATACCAAGCTGAAGAATTAGTTGAGTAAACTATCTTTCTTTGCGCCGAACCAGTTCTGACTTCATTCTGGGCAATCCCAGTGGCAACCGGACTTGATTGGTATAAAGTCGGGTCAACTACTACCGGATAACTTCTGTTTGGATCGGCCAGCCAAATTTTACCTTCCTCAGTCAATACTTTTTTGACTGTGTAATCAAATGCCCCTTTTTCAATTTCATAGCGGATACCTTCATTTTTTACCTCCGGGTGTTTTTCTTCATACAGATATGGTTTTTCAAAGGTGAATACTGGGCTGCCGCCTTCACTCGGAACCAGATGCACCCGACCTTCAGCTTGGGAGATAGTAAGGTTGGTCAATTTGACTTTTTCCGCAAACTGGGTCAATTTTGTTGGTTCCTTTAAAATAAACTCCTCTTGAATAAATAATTTATTGTCACTATATTTGAGGTCAACTCCGGGAAATATCTCCGGGTAGACGTATTTATTATTTTGTTTGTAAGCCTCAACCCGCTTGGGCTCCCCTAGATCCGGGGAGGCGATGATCGTCGCTTCCACTTCATACTGATCCAACTTGACTCTAAACCTTGGTTCAGGATGAAAAATATACTCAAGTGTCCTGCCAGGAGAAATCGGAAACTGGGAAATCAAGGGATTTTCTATTTTTTCTCGGGTTTTAGTTTGAGACTGCTGGTTATTTATAACACTGGCTAGGGTTTTGAGATGTGTTTCTGAAGCTCTGGCAGTTGGAGTTTGGGGAATGAAACCAGCTAGAGACGTCAAAATAATTGTCAAAGTTAAAAGTATGGCTAAAACCGCATTACCTGCTTGAGCCAATTTTGGCGGTCTAACCAATTCAGGCAGCCTCAATCCAACTTTGGCTTGAGTGTGTGCTGGTTTTGGCCGGTCAAGGATTCGAGACACCCAGAGATAAAATCTTCCCCGCTTGAAAGTGTCAGTGATTTTTCCAGTTTTGGGGGTTCTAAACCATGGCCCCTCCTCGACCTCCAAGAAACCTTTAATTGCGGCATAAGCTTGAAACGGAGCCAAGATATATGAAAGCAAAAGAAATGCCGGAATCCCGGCATAGTCTTTCTCTTCAGCTTCTTCTAGGAACATCCCGACTGTATTCATCAAGGGTAAGGAGAGTAGGTTGGTGAGAACCAAGCTCCAACCCCAGACTTGAGTCCAAAAGGGCAACCTGACTTTAAACACCATTTCGGAAACAAACCAAAATAAAGTCCCCAGGACAAAAAAACATGACTGCAAATAATACGGAGCCAGGTATAGGAATTCAAGTTTTTCAGTTGAAGTCAGGTGGGAGGAACCAAACAACATCTCTACAAAGTGCTTGCGGATGTTGTGACTGTGTCCCTCTGCCCAGCGCATGCGTTGACGAATGAGGCGTTTGAGAGTGGAGACACACTCTGATGGAGCTTGGATGTAGGGAGTGTAGACGACTTTGTAACCATCACGGTAGAGTTTGAGGGTGAGTTCAAAGTCTTCAGTGATAGAAGTACCCCATTGGTACTGGGGTAGTCTTAAGAGATCAGCTCGGATCATAAATACACTCCCAGCTATTTGTTTAAGTCCTCCGTAGATTTCATTACCGCTTCTTTCAATCACGTAGGAACCAGCGTATTCAGAACGAACTCCTCTTGTCACCCAGTTCTCAGATTTGTTGAGTACATGCCATTGGTAACCTTGAATGGCAGCGATAGGAGAGGGTTTAGCGTCTAGGGTATAGGGTCTAGTTATAGCTTGATGAGAAACACTTTGGTTATCTTCGTTATCGTTATCTTCACTAGACCCTGGACCCTGGACCCTGGACCCTTTCCCAAACTCCAGTGTTCCTGTTGTCACTTGGAAGTATTTGAGGAACTGGGTAATGGTATCTGGGTATGGCAGGAAGTCAGCGTCAAAGACCAGGACAAACTCAGTAGCTGGATCCATGAGGTTAAGAGCCTCTTTAAGAGCTCCACCTTTGAAACCCGCTCTGCTTTGGCGGTGAATGATTTTTAATCTGGGATGGTTTCTCCATTCATTAACTATCTGGAGTACTATCATCACAGACTATGACTTCATAGTTGGGATAGTCAAGGCTGGTGACAGCCTCAAGTAACCGGTTGACTACCCGCTTCTCGTTGTAGAGAGGCAGGTGGATGGAGACGAAGGGGTGGCGGGTGAGAGTAATATTGCTAGTATCGGCAAGCAGGCCTTTGTAACTAGCGCCCTTTTGGTTTGGCAGCAAACTTAAGTAATTGCTAATATCAATGTCATTATTTTGATTTTGGGCTGTCTCAACTGTCCGATCATTGTTTAATGCATTTTTACGCGAAAATAAGAGTACTAAAGCAATCGTCAGGTAATACTTGAGGGAGTAACCAAAAAAGAAAAGTCCAAAAATCAAGGCTGTCATAGAAAATAATACACCCACAAATTCAAAAACAGACTTGGATCCGATAAAAATCGTGAGCAACTGGAAAGAGATAAATAAAGTAGATGTGAAGATCAAACTTAAAATAGAGGCTAGCCTTAAGAAACGACCCAACCAAGAACTAGATTCATCTGATATCGGTGGTGCCGGTAAATGCTGGGGAGTAATCTCAACTTGCGGAGCAAATTCTCTTGGCGCCTCGTAAGCTACTACCTGACTCTTCTCTATTTCAGGCTGAGTTTGAGCATAAACTATCCTATCTTCGACTGTGCCTAGATGTCTATTTTTTAAGATATTGTATATCCCGTGATAACCGATATGAATAGTAGGATCGCCTTGCAAAGCCAATTCGATCTGGGCAATCGAAAGTTCAGGATGACTCTTGATAAAGTCCAGTACTTGCAAAACGTCTGTTTCTCTAGCTTGGTGGTAGTAGGATTTCCCAGGTTTCAAAGGATGCGCTCCGCCACGCGGTCTATCTTTTAATGTATTAAGCGTATTTACTTGCCCACTATCCTCAAAACGTTTTTTCCACTTATATAGAGTCTTTCTCGAAATGCCATAAGCCCGAGCCACGGCTTCTGCTTTAGCTCCGGTATCTATTAGAGACAACATTTCCCGTCTTTGGTGTGGGGTCATATAAGTATTTGAGATTGTCACCCTTTGGTTGGAAAATAGATTTATTTAATAACCTAATTATAAATTAGATCAATATTTATATAGATGTCAAGCAAGCAATCCCCATATTTAACGCTTGAAATGAAAGCATGTTTAGTCTTCTCTGTAAGGATATAAACAGAATTTACTTGTCACCCTTTGGTTGGAAAATAGATTTATTTAATAACCTAAAGGTCCTAATATAAATGTAGATAAATAGAAATGGATTCGTCAAGTAGGTAAACTCCTAATTTACCGCATAATTTACTCAAAAATAAAGAACTGGTTATTTGCGAGCAAACCGAAAACACATTTCTGTTTAATGTATCTATATACATACTAATATATTTTAATATATCTCATTATGTAAAATGATTACCGCACAATCTATAACCTATCAGTAAGGCTTAAAACTAATTTATCGGGAATTATTTTTTGGTAATTACGTACACAAAATGATATTATTAGCTTTGAGGAGTTAATTAGATATGCAAGTTAATAGGATTTATGAATAACCGCAAAATAATCACCGCATGAGGCTGGTTTCATGCGGATAAATGTTATAAGGCCATAAAGAGGAAAGTTTGAGTAAGTTAGTTTGTATTTATCTTGAATTGTGAATATAAAACTCGTCAATCTGGTAAGCCAGAATGACGAATTGCTTATTTTAATTGGTCTAATTCATTTAGTAACTGAAGTTATATTACCTCTTCACAAACCAATTCCTACCATCAATAATCACTTCAATATCCCCTCCTTGATCGGTTCGTAATACCTGACCCCACTGCTTCAGTTTAGTTACGGTGTCTGGATTTGGATGCCCGTAGTTGTTCTTGCCAACTTCGATAACACTTAGTTTGGGCCTCGTAAAATTGATAAACTCATCAGTCATTCCGGTTTTGGATCCGTGATGTGGGACTTTGAGAACTTCAAGATCTTGGGGTAGTCTACTCTCGAGTCCCAATTGCCAAATCAAGCTTTGCACCGGACTATCACCGTCTCCGGTAAGAAGTAAATCGAATTGGCCGTACTTTAAATGTAAATAGAGTGAAAATAAATTGAGGTCTTTACTAGTGGCAAAGCCAAGTATTTGTCCTCCGTTTTGGCCTATGTTCAACTGGGAAATCTGGTTTGGAGTAAGACTTAAGCTTTCAACTAACCACTTCTCTTCTGGCCAAATCGTATCCATTTGCACATTACCAAATTTTAGTTTATTACCGGTACTTAGGTATTTGATTGGGATTTTTTGTGTTTCCAAAGTCTTAGTCAATTGTTCAAAACTAGTCGTCGAATTTTTTAGGGGCACGGTCACAAAATAGCCTATCTGGTAGCGCTTTAAGACGCTCACCAATCCACCAAAATGGTCTTTTTGCGGATGCGTCATGGCTACAATCTCAAGTTTACGCGCGTAAAAAGGCAAGTGCCTACCCAGACAACCCAACACTTTATCATCTGGTCCGCCGTCAACCAACATATAAGCTTGGTTCGGCATCCGTAGAAGTGTGGCATCCCCCTGCCCCACATCACAAAAAATCACATGCAGCTTGCCATCAGGCAAAAAGCGGACTACGCCAATAAGTAATCCAATGCCGATGAACGCACCGAAAACGAAATATTTTTTGGAGATTTTCATTTTAATTGAAATTGAGTGAAGTGGACAAAATTTCGCAGTTCGCATCCGAGGAGGGACGATTCATTTAGCAACAACTAGAGTTTCATCCCGATCGAGTTGCGGAACAAGAAATTTTTGTCCACGAACGAATGTTTATAACTCAATAAATTATTTAACTTCTATCAAAAACTTATCGTCGCCAAAGGTATTTTGGCCGTGATTTCAATTACCTCGATCATATATGTCAGCGGCACCCACACCAACCAACCTGCTACTTGTCCAAGGGGTAGATAAAACCAACCCAAAAGGCTTAAACCAAACCCCATCACCATGATCGGCGTCACTGTCCAGCCAACCAAAACATTGGTTAACGGGGCAATCAGTGACAAACGGTGAAATCGCCACCAGATCAGAGGCAAAGTAAAAATCTGGGCGGCGAGCGTGGTTCTTAAATTGATGAGTAGGTCACGGATAAATTCTTGTCTTATGGTTTTTATTTTTGATTGATAAGCTTTGCCTAGTGTGATAATTCCCGCAGAGGCTAAAAATGATAGTTGGAATGAGACGTCACCAATCCAGGCTGGATTGATGAGAAGCATTATCCCGGCGGCCAAAACTAAACTTAGCAAACTCCAATTTTGTCTGCCAAAATATACGGCTAAAAGTGACATTGATCCCATTATAGCGGCCCGGATGAGACTCGGGGTGGGACCGACGAAAATGACGAAACCTATAACACCAGCAAGTGTCACGATGATTGAAATTTTACGTCCCAGTCTAAGCGTGATCTCGGCTATAACACCAGTGAGAATACTGATGTTTTGGCCGGAAAGGGCAATGAGATGAACTGTGCCGGTAGTCAGTAACGCCTCATAAAAACTTTTGGGCAGACTAGCCTTGATTCCAAATAAAATGCCGTTTAGTAACCCCGCCTGCGGCTCGGGAAGTGATTGGTTGATGATATCTAAAAAAGGATTAATCATGAGAAAAGCTAGACGAGTATCAAACGTATCACGAGTACCACGAGTTTTTTTCTCGTCTTCCCGTGCTACCCATGGTACTTGTGCTACTCGTGGTACTTCTAATAAACGGTTATGCTCTCCTTGATTTTCTCAAATGTACTTTGATTGACGGCTTTTTTACTCAACAATTCCTCAACTGTCTGATAAGGGCGACCGCTAATAATTTTCTGCGCGGTCACTTCTCCTACTCCGGGTAAGGTATCCAATTCTGCTTTTGATGCACTATTTATATTTATGATAGGTTTTGATAGTGTTTGGTCAGAAGTGTCAAAAGCAGTTGCACCTTGAACCACAGCCGTCTCACCAAGTTTGGGGATGTAAATTTTACTACTATCAGTTAGTTTTGCCGCCAAATTGACATTTTTGGCTACCCATTCGAAGTCAGCGATATCGGCTAAACCTCCGGCTAACTGCAACAATTCCTCCACCCGACTGCCGGAGGTTAAGGTATATACTCCGGGACGGGTTATAGCTCCGGCTACTTCAACCTTGATTTGGGCTGATTTGGTAGCGCTTTGGGTATTTTCCACGAACTCGACTTTGGGAGCATCTGATTGGGGAAAAAGACCGATTCGTAGACCCAGAAGCAATAAGAAGATACCACCAGTAATTACAACTAAAGGGATTTTGTAAGTGACCCACCAGGCTGTATCGTTTTCTGGTTGCAGTTGATCCTCAACCATGACCATATTGTCAAAGACTTGAGGATAGTTGTCAAGTCAGTTACATCAGGACTTACGTACTTCGTCATTGCGAGGAGCGAAGCGACGCGGCAATCTTGATTATAGAGATTGCTTCGCCTCATTTCATTTCGGCTCGCAATGACAACCTAGAATAATGTTTGTTGCGTAACTTCTGTTACATAAGATTGATTTGAATCATGCATTCACCTAACTGATGAAGCGAAGTCAGGGACTCCAAAAGCGGGGTGCCCCCTTGTGGGCTGCTTTTGGGGTGGCGAGCGGCAGGACCCGCAGATTGGGAATAACTAAATAACTATTGTTTACTAAAGGTCAGACAACAAAATTGATAAGTTTGGCCGGCACGAAGACCACTTTTTTGATTGAGTTGCCCGAAAGCCATTTTTGTGTCTTAGCACTCGCGCGGGCTACTTGCTCAATTACGGTCTGGGAATTCGCATTTTGGGTTGATAATACAAGCGAATCGCGCATTTTTCCGTTGACCTGAACGATGATCGTCACTTGATCTTCAACCAATAATTTTTCATCATACTTCGGCCAAGGTTCGTGATGGATTGAAGAAAAAGTAACACGAGTATCAAGTGTATCACGAGTACCACGGGCTTTTTCTTCCGGTGGTACTTGTGGTACTTGTGCTACCCGTGATACTGATAAATTCTGCCAAAGTTCTTCTGTCATATGCGGCGCAAATGGCGCGAGTAACTTCAAAAAGTCAATAACCATTGTTGTATCAACCTGATCCGTATTTTCCATCCACCAATTAACAAATTCCATAAGCTTGGAAATAGCAGTGTTGTAATGTAAGTGCTTGATGTCCTCAGTCACACCTTTGATGGTTTTGTGAAGCATTTGAAGAGTACCACGGGTATCAAGGGTATCACGAGTTTTTTCTTCATCTCGTGGTACTTTTGATACTCGTGCTACTTGTGGTACTTTTTCCATAGCCAATCGCCAAACTCGTGAAAGCCATCTATACATACCGGCAATACCGCTATCCCGGAAATCTCCTCCGCCATCAAACGGACCCAAGAACATTAAATACGTACGCAGTGTATCAGTTCCATATAGTTTAATATATTCATCCGGCACGACCACATTGCCTTTACTCTTACTCATCTTGGCGCCATCTTTGATGATCAAACCATGGGCAAAAAAACGCTTGAACGGCTCACTTGGATCCCAGGGAAGATCAGATTCTGGACGCACTTCGTTTGCCAGAATAACGTCATTCTGGGGAGCGTTAGCGACTCCAGAATCAGTTAATTTATAACCTTCTTTATCTTTTATATTTGATATTTGATATTTGATTTTTATGAAACCCCAATCCCGAAGCGCCATCCAGGTAAAACGTGTATACAAAAGGTGAAGAACTGTATGCTCTGCCCCACCGATATAGGAATCAACCGGAAACCAATGCTGTGTGATATCGGGATCCCAAGGTAATTGGTTGTCATTGCGAACCAGTTGTCGAACTGGTGAAGCAATCTCTACTTCCTGAGATTGCTTCGTCGTCATTTCATTCCTCCTCGCAATGACATTGCTTTTTTTATTTACTGATGGATACCTCAAGTAATACCAACTACTATCAAGGAAAGTATCACACACATCTGTTTCTCTTTGAGCTGCTCCACCGCAATTAGGACAAGTGGTTTTATAAAACTCGGGGTGTCCGGCTAAAGGTCCCCGCCCAGTTCCAGTCGGTCGCCAGTCATCTACATCGGGTAAAGTGACTGGTAGTTGGTCTTCTGGAACAGGCCACCAACCAACAGCCCACTTATTGTCGTTTTCAGCCCTTTGGTTGTCATCCTCGGGCTTGACCCGAGGATCTATTTGAATAGATTCCCGCTTTTCCGCCAGAGGCGGATCGGCCTTTGGCCGACGCGGGAATGACATTTTTTTAGCTTCTTCACTAGAAAACCAAGACTCGCCTTTATCTGCACAGTGTTGACAATAAATCATCGGTATTGGCGCGCCCCAATAGCGCTGGCGACTAATCAACCAATCACGCAGGTGATATGTTGTAACTCTCTTTCCCCAACCTTTTTCTTCTAGATAGTCCATCATTTTTGAAATGGCTGTTTGAATTTCTAACCCATTCAAAAATCCGGAATTAATCATTTTTCCCTCAAGCTCCTGTACTTGCTCAGGACGGGTGATCTTTGAGGTATCACCATCTTTCCCGACTACCACTCTCTTGATAGGCAAATTCATGACTACAGCAAATTCAAAATCACGCTTGTCATGACCGGGGACTCCAACGACTGCGCCTGTTCCCACGTCCATGAGTACAAAATCTGCCACCCAAATCGGCATTTTATAGTTATTAAGTTGATTGATAGCGTATGATCCGGTAAATACTCCTGTCTTTTTTCTGCCTTCGGTGACTCGTTCTTCCTTTGATTTATTTTGAGATGTTTTGATATATGCTTTGACTGCCTCTATATACTCTGGGGTAGTTATTTTTTCTATTATAGGATGTTCTGGAGCGACAACAATAAATGTAGCGCCGAAATTAGTGTCTGGTCTTGTTGTAAATACTACTACATTATATATATATTTATTGGTACTTATTGGATTATTTGATAATTGGATAATTGGATAATTAATGTTGATTCCCTCTTTCTTCCCAATCCAATTCCTCTGACCTAGTTTGACCTTGTCTGGCCAGTTAAAGATAGGTTTGTAGGTATTTTGTAGTAGTCGCTCGGCATAGGCGGTAATGCGGAAAAACCATTGTTCCAGTTCTTTTTTAACAACTGGAGTGCTACATCGTTCACAAACATCCTTCGTCATTGCGAGCCCAGTTGGTAAACTGGGCGCGGCAATCTCTTTTTCTTGAGATTGCTTCGTCACTTCGTTCCTCGCAATGACACCCGTTGATCCCTGTTCTACTTTGTCTACTTTTCCTACTTGTTCTACTTTTTTCCCAACCACTTGCTCATCAGCAAGGACTGTCTTGCATCCCGGACACCAGTTGACTTGGGCTTTGGCCCGATATGCCAACCCATGTTTAAACATAGCCACAAATAACCACTGTGTCCATCTATAATAATCTGGATCATAAGTCTCGACAGTCCGCGTCCAATCAAAACCATTACCAGTCGCCCGTAGTTGACGATAAAAATTTTCTTGTGAAATCTTGGCGTGCTCTTGGGGCTTCCGACCGACCTTCATCGCATAATTCTCGGAGTGAATGCCAAATCCGTCAAGACCGATTGGCTCAAATACATCAAAGCCTTGCATCCGCATAAACCGGCCGTGAATATCCACACCGGTGAAAGCATACATATTGCCTACGTGAAGCCCTTCAGCCGATGGATATGGAAACATCATCAGGTTGTAGTAGGGCCGCGGAGACTTTTTCATATCATTGACGTAAGTTCCTGCTTCTTCCCATTTCTTTTGCCATTTAGCCTCAAATTCCGAGGGCTTAAATCTCATTGGTATATCTTTTGTCATAATTTTATATATTTTAATGGTTTTGTAAGAATATTATTTGAAATAATTTTTGCCCTTGAAGTGTTTTTTCAAGTGTTTCTTACGATCGGTGTAGGTCGACAAGTTGAGACTCGGAATCCAACGTCTGGTGCAGTCGTGCTATGACTGGACTGTAATTACCTAAAACCTTTCTGTCTCGACCGGAACCGAAGTTAGAAACACGAAAAAACCTTCACGAGCTGTCTTTTCTTTTGTTACTTTCTTTCGGACAAGCAAAGAAAGTAATATATAAAAAATAATATAATCTATATCTAAACTATTTAATGTATATCAAATATAACCTATCTCCACAAAGAAAACTTTTTGGTTAAAGGATTGATCTGGGCTATTTGTCCAAACAGACATATTCCATAATATTCTAACTCATTTTCGGCAGTTTGTTGAGTCCGCATCTTTTGCTCGGCATAAGTACCAACTGTCATGGTGCTCGTAAAATCCACAAAATGAATTCCTTGCGTAATTAGTTCATTACGAAGCGTTCGAATTTGGTTGCTGTTATCTGCGGCTAAAACAATGAAAGGATTATCAGATATGCTGTTGTGACGACCTCCATCACGATCAATATAGGTGTCAAACCGCATTACTGTTTTGTCAGAATAACTTCCAACCAATCCTGCTGCCATATGCCCCAACGCATTCATGAGTATGCCAACGGACACCTTTTTATTTAAAACTGCGACAAATTTACTTGTTATATCGATGTTTTGCATATTTTTTCCCTCGAATCTTCGAAATTGATCGGCTGGCAAAGTCGTCACTTCGCTCCTCATTAACCAACCATCAAAAAACCCCGCTGTCGCGGGGTCTGTATAAATCCATCTTATACTCTCCCCGCTTAAACGTGGCTAAGAAGGAGAGCTAAAAGAGAGATGTGATGCATATTTAATGTATGATACCATGAATTTATCTTATGTCAACAGAAAAAATCCGCAATTTGGTGATAGTATTGTCAGAACAATCTATCCTATTTTTGTCACTCCATCGTCCAGACTGCTAATGGTTGAGGCTGGATTTTTGCCCTATAATTTTCTGGTTTTCTGAAATGACAAATGTTAGGGGCTTGAGTGGCAAATTTTTCACGTTCCAATTTCACTGATAGCCGATTTACTACATCTTTTTACAACCTAAATATATCACACAACCGGTTTTTGTCCCACCAAAAAACCATCCGCAGTTTTTCGCCACAGATGGTTTTTGGTTTTTTTCAAAAAAGTTAACTTTTTTGCTGTTTCATTGATCTGAAACAGTCATTGCAATAAACTGGTCGATCACCTCGAGGTTCGAAAGGAACCTGGGCGTCTTTGCCACAGTTAGCGCATTTGACCGTATACATTTTGCGGTCAGAATACATTTGCTGTTTTTTCAGTTTTCGGCAATCTGGACAACGAGAAGGCGGATTGGTAAAGCCTTTCTGTTGGTAGAACTCTTGTTCACCAGCTGTCCACACAAACTGTTTACCACAGTCTTTACAGGTTAAATTTTGGTCTTGCATAATTTAGGAAATAGGAGAAGTAGCTTTTTGGGGCTAAATCTCAATTCTTGGTTCACCTCCTTTATTTTATAGATTCCCAGACTCGGTATCGTCTATCTTCTGGGAACCTTATTGGGAACCAGAATTGAGCTTATCCGAAAGTACTAGGTTGATATGTAGTATACCACAGGAGTGGAAATAAACAAAATCGTGGTTTCCCAAAAAAAAAGCACCTGGTTCCAAAGAAACAAGTGCTTTTTTATGTTTTATCATTTAATAACTTCAGTCTTGACAATTCCATTTAGAATTCCTAGCCATATATGGCTCAGGTAGAAGTCCCACATCTACCCCATTATCAAGCCATAACCAACCTTTTGCTAATAGATCTTGTTGTTTTTCCGCACCGACGTTGCCGGCTTTGAGCCAAGCAGTCTTGATACCGGTATGAAATAACGGCTCAAATCCTTCAAGTTTTTTGGGGCAAAAACATTGAACGTAGTTATCATAACCGACATGCCATACTTTGTCTGCTCCCCATTGCACAGGGGAATAACCATAAATCCAATGAAAACCTTCCCCGTACCAAGCTACTACATCGCCCCTTACATCTGGACACTCTTGCATCAAGGACCAATACATCTCTTGCGAATCTTCAGTGGCTCTTACTTGGGTAACTGGAACTAATCCAAATGTGATTAAACTGACCAAGATAAACAAATTCAGGAGTTTATTTTTCATTAAGTCTCACCCCCTCTCTTTTTAGAGACCAGTGGCATTCGTTGTCTCATACTGATCAAAGTCATGAGGCAGAAAGAAGGATATAACTGATTAATTATAGCATAGATAGCAGTCTATCAAAAACGCTTCTTCCCAACTATTCTCCTTGCTTTATTTATATATCTCCCCTACTATAAAATTAAGCTCAAAAACACAAAAAATCATGAAACGGTGGCAACTGCTCTATTTCTTAGTTTGTCTATTCTTATTTTTACCTCAGTTAGTCCAGGCCCAAATTCAAACTCCGTTAAAAACTTCTGCTTCCCGTTCTGATCCAGTATCGACATATCTACCAGATCAACTCCTGGTTAAATTTAAAACCCAGGTTGAGATTCAAAATCAGACTGAAGTGGTGGGTTTGACTAATGTCACGAATATTAATAAACGTTTAGGTATCAACTCCATGAATCCTTTGGGCACCTCTGGAGTATTCAAGCAACTCGTTCGCGTGGATTTGACTCCCGGCACAGATTTGGATACTGCAATAAGTAGCTATAAAAATGATCCAAATGTAGAATTTGCCGAACCAAACTATCTGCGTTTTGCCACCTGGATCCCTAATGATCCGTATTTTACGGCTAACCCGCTTAATTATTTTCAGTGGAATCTCGCCCGGATAAATATGCCGCAAGCTTGGGATCTGGTTTCAGGGGGTACAAGCTCTATCAAAGTAGCGGTGGTCGATAGCGGAGTAGCGTTTGAAACCTACAATAACGGCACTTACAACTACGTCAAAGCTCCTGAGTTAAGTACAGTTAACTTTGTAACGCCATTCTATGTATCCTCTATTTCTTGTCCTGGAGCTTGTAGCGCCTGTACTGTCAGACCCCAAGTCATCCGCAATAGTCATCCCAACGACGACGCGGGTCATGGGACCCATGTGACGGCAACGATCGCCCAAATGACCAACAACGGCTCGCAAGGTACCGGAATAGCTTTTAATAGTTCCGTCATACCAATAAAGGTGATGGAAGCTTGTACCGACGATCAAGGTTTCCCTACATCTGCCGGATCTACCAGTGACATCATTGAAGGCATCAACTATGCTGTCACCAATGGTGCCAAGGTTATTAATTTGAGCCTAGGAGACGTGACATATTCCGCAACTGAAAGGTCAGCCATTCAAGCTGCGGTTGCCGCTGGTAGCGTGGTGGTGGCAGCCACAGGAAATAGTGCTACCCGGACTTCTTCACCTCCAATCTCGTATCCGGCCGGATATCCAGAAACTATCGCTGTGGGAGCCAGTCGGTGGGATAATAAGCGGGCTGAATATTCTAGTTATACACCGGTGACTTATCCTGTGACTCGCGGAGTTGATTTAGTCGCTCCCGGAGGCCAAACCTTCAAAGACGCTGACGATCCAACTATTCAAACTAATCCAATTCTGGATCAGAATAATGACTTTTTAGGTGATGGCATAGTCCAACAAACAATTTTCTTCAAAAATCGGAACCAGTTTACCAGTGTTGGGAGTCAAAACTTCGGTTACTATTGTGTAGATACTTTAGGCTATATCAATTATGAAAACTGTGGTAATTATCAAGGCACATCTATGGCTGCTCCCCATGTCACGGCTGCCGTAGCTTTATTACTCGCCAAAAATCCCTCTCTGACGCCAGCCCAAGTAAAAACCTCTCTTACAACTACTGCCAACAAAACCGTGATTCCAAGTTATAATACAAATGAGTATGGCCAAGGTCTTCTCGATGTGTATGCTGCTTTAAATCAAGTCACCATCTCTCCTTCACCTTCACCCACGCCCACTCCCTCACCTTCTCCCACTCCCACCCCTCCACCCGTGCCAGGGGATACCAATGGGGATAGAGAGGTAAATTTCACTGATCTGACAACTTGGATTGATCATTATCGTCTATTTGCCACAGTAGACAATATCACGAGTGGCAATTTTAACGGAGATACTAAAATCAATGCTCTGGATTTTGGCGTGATGGCGAAGAATTACCAACACTAAATAACCTGAATTACAAAATGAATGAAGCTGACATCACTTCATTTCAAACGAATCAATTTCGTATTTCAAACTAATTAAAATCAATCCAATAAATTATCAATTACTAACTATCAATTTTCAATTGAGTTTGTGGACCCGAGGGGATTCGTCAGGCGGAGCCTGATCTGGCTTCGCCAGAAACCCTTTGTTTCTGATTGTGGACCCGAGGAGATTTGAACTCCTAGTCTCTTCCATGCCATGGAAGCGCGATAGCCGTTACGCCACGGGCCCAGGACAATTTCCAATTATCCAATAATAACGATTAAATGTCTACTGTTAGAATAAATTATTTAGAAAGGTAAAAGGTCAATAATTCCTTTATATCTGGTCGCTTTGTATACCCATTCTGAGTCATGAGCATTTGTTTTTGTTTTTCGGTTATATCTTCGTATTTAACAGTTCCATTTCCCAATCCTTGAATTAGATTCCCAATAGCTTTTCGCACCTCTGGTTTCATCAACCAGTAATATCCATAAGTTTTTTGATGGCGCAATCGGACAACGAGAAGCGATTCTTAGTTGGTTTCACCGGTTGCGCCTTTAAAGTTTATAAATAAAAGTTCTTTAAAATTTTTGCGTTTTTCTTTGTTCCGCTTTCAGCGGAATGTTCGAGCCGACCCATTCGACGGAGTTTATCCCAAGTGAAACCGAGGGACTCGGGGTGAGTTTTTTGCGAGGTAAGAAAGATTTAAGTTACGAAGTCAAAATAGTTTTCTTTGGAGATGGTTGTTAATGTGGAGTTTTGATAGGCCGCCAGAAATTCTTTAGCCGGTCGCGACTTCCGTTTTGGTGAATACTTAAATTCAAACCCAAACAGTTTTCCCTCGCGCTCTTCTACCCAATCAACTTCTTGTTTCTCCCAAGTCCGCCAAAAATAATTATTGGCAAAAATAGAACCATAGGCCTGTTTTTTTAAGCGTTCCGACACCATAAAATTTTCCCAAAGTTTGCCTGTATCATCCCGCAGTTCTACATCGTTGAAATTAGAAATAATAGTGTTGCGGATACCGTTGTCGTAGAAAAAGTATTTGCTTTTGCGGTTGATTTCGGAACGGAGATTTCGGGAAAAACCCCGCAGATTGTAAAGAATAAAAGACTTTTCAAAAAGACCAAGGTAGCGGGCCACCGTTTTCAAGTCAATCCCCAACTCCCGGCTTAATTCCGACAAAGACACCTCGCCGCCGATTTGAAAAGCTATCAGCCGCAACAAGTCTAAAAGGATTTTGGCTCCCTTGACCCGCTCCAGTTCTAAAATATCTTTCAGTAAATAAGAATTAACCAATTCCTCCAGAACTTTTATTTTTTGCAATTTGTCTCCACTGGCTAGAACCTCCGGATAACAGCCAAAGACTAAAAATTCCGCCAGACGTTGTTCCAGTTCAACCGGACTCGATTCCCGTTTAAGCTCCAGTTGGGAAACGGGATAAAAAATTAGAGGAATTTTCCGGCCGGTCAAAGGTTCTCCGATTTGTCCGGATAGCTCAAATGAAGATGATCCGGTAGCAATAACCTTAATGCCGGGAATTTGATCCACGATAATCTTTAATCCCAGACCGATATTGGGAACTCGGTGCGCCTCATCCAAGGCATAAAGTTCATAGCGGTTGACATAGGGAATGATTTTAGAAAAATCCCGCGAAGACAAGATTTGCTGAACCTGCAGATTTTCTCCGTTATCCAATTTATATTTAAGTTTGGTTTTGGAAAGAAATTGGTCGAGCAAAGTAGTTTTTCCCACCCGCCTGGGTCCGAAAATAACCACCACTTTGTTTGGTTTTAAATAATCATCAAGTTTATCGTAGATACGGAAGAACATATATCGTATAATAACGGTAATCCACTAAATTGTCAAATTTTCCGGAGTTAAATTCCTGGAAATTCAGGGATTAAGGCGAGCGCCATCCCCGACGACCCCAATTATCCAAAACTGTGAACTCTTTACGAAAAAATTCGGACTGAGTTTCAATGACGGTGTGACTATTGCCTCCAATCACAACATAATCTTCATATTCGGCCTTTGGCATCGGCTACTTCTGGCATAAGATTTTCTCTTTGTATAGGTGAAAGGGCGGTTGCATTTTTCCAATAATCGTTCGGGTCTAACCCCGTATCCATACTTTCCAAAGAGTAACCTGCCTCAACTAGACCAGTTACGATTTTTGCTGCTTGATTTACGTCGTAATATCTGGTCGAGTGAGACAGAACGATTGTTCCTTTATCAACGCCACGAACTACTCTGGTGTATGTAGTATAATCATGACCTCCGCTGCTCATGCTCCACATGGCTGTTTGCATACCCCACTTCGCCGCTTCTTCTCTTACTTCCTGGTTTCTGTCACCATAAGGCGGTCGAAAAAACCTCACTTTATATCCCGGGACGACTTCGCCGGCAACCCTAGTAAATTTGGCAAATTGTTCACTCATCTCTTCCCTTGAAAGGGTGGTAAATGGGTCATGATGAAACCCATGACAACCTAATACATGTCCCTCATCCACAATGCGATTTGCAATTTCCCTGTTGACACTTCTTTCTAACCAATCACCCATGACGAAGAAGGTGGTTTTACCCCCCCCCAGCATTTTTGTAGGCATCAAGTATAGTTTTGATATTTTGGGGTGTACCTCCGTCGTCATAAGTCATGAGTATCACTTTTCGACTTTGGTCGCCCAAGGATACTTCATGGCCTTGAAGGAAGTCCATTTCTTCCTGCGTAGGTGCTGGTGTTTCGCCAACTCCCAATCTTAGTATACTTTTAGGTAACAAAGCTGCCGGAACTACAACATTCGCAAATAATTTAAGGAAGCTCCTACGTGAAATTGTGGTTTGCATTTCTCCCATAATTGAATGATCCTTTTAATAAACAGTGTGGACTTGTGGACTCTTTACGAAAAAATACGGACTGATTTTCAAAGGTAGCGCGGCGAGTGCCCCCACCCACTCGCCGCGCCATCTTCACGCTCGCCTGCCCGCCTCTGGAGGGGCCTTCGGCCTCGCTTCCGCCAAAGGCGGACAGGGATGTTTCGCGCGCGCGACTTTTTATTTTTAATTTTGAACTACTTGGAAATTGGTGCAGTCTTTCATTTCAATAGTTTCTTGCGCCTGAATATATGTATTAAATTGAACCAGCTCATATATATTAGTTTTAGAATTTAGTACATATTTTCTGTCAGGATAAACCGAAAGATAATCATCAACTCGTTCCTGCAACGGTTTTGCATCAGAAAAATCAAAACCGTCTGAAAAATAGAAACAAGATACCGTCCCCCATGTTTTTGATGTTGATGCTAGGGTAAGTAACTTTGCATTTCCTTCTCCACTCCCTGCGCCGTTTGCGTCTACAACAAGTACATAGAAACTGCCGTCTTTATAATCCAAAAAGAATGGATTATTTTTTGCATCTGCAAGTTCTTTGATTTGAAAGAACTGATGCCAAACTGGCTCATTTGCCTTTGCATACAGAATTCCTGACAAACCTGATGACTGTGCGATCGGCACATTCATATTTGCTTTTTGATATAAGACATAATCAATCCCGGCAAACGTATAGTCTTTTTTAACTTGTCCAGGGTAAACAAAATCTGGCAATGTACGATTGGAGACTCGCGAAATAGGTTGTTCAGTGTTTTGATTAACCGTAGGGGATGGTTTTGTTACTTTCTGCCCAACCAAGTCAGTTGTTCTACTCTGATTAAAAATAAACCATACAATACCAACTGCGATAATGAATAGAAGTAAAAATGTTGAAATCATCCAGTAATTTATCTTTGATTTCTCTGAAACCTGTTCTGGCTGATTAATAGGATTTTCTCCGATTTGTTGGGCATTTTGGTTTCCAATATTACCTTGATTTTCCATATTTACCTCTAAAGAACTCATTTCAAAACTAGGAATATCTTACCAGAATAATGATTAAAGCCAAATAGACAGATGCCTTAAACATTGCCGGATGATAGGTTCTCCTCG
>LCEX01000019.1 GCA_000995415.1 Candidatus Gottesmanbacteria bacterium GW2011_GWC1_43_10 | reverse complement strand
GATGTTCTTTGAAAGCTTTTTCAAATTCGCCTTTTTCTACAGTTTGGCCGCGGGTACGCGCAATTTCTTCAGTCATTTCCCAGGGAAATCCAAACGTTTCATAAAGTTTGAATGCTTGTGTACCATCAAGCTGGTCTATTTTTTCAATTTCTTTTAAGCCTTTTTCCAAAGACTTGCCAAACCGCATGGCTTCTTCTTGAAGTATAAGTTTGATTTCAGCGGCTTTCTGAACCACCTCGGGATATGCATCCTTATATATTTCCGCAACTGGCACAACCAGCTGACCCACATACTCCCAATTTCCGAGTAAACCTAAGGTTCTGCCATGAAGCAATGACCGCCTAATTAATCTGCGTAAAACATATCCTTGGGTTTTATTTGATGGAATCACTCCATCTGCCATCATCATGACTGCGCCTTTAATGTGATCGGCAACAATTCGCATGGCGCGAGTAATACTTGGTTCATCTTTATAATTTTTCTTAGAAAGCACTTCGATGATTCGAATGATCGAAGTAAACAGATCTGTTTTGAATATATCTGGGTCGTTTATTGTGGCCGCAGTTAATCTTTCAAGTCCTCCGCCAAAATCGACGTTTGGTTTTGGCAGTTCACTAAGTGTCCCGTCTGCTTCTTTTTTATATTGCATGAAAACAGAATTGGCTATTTCCAAGAACCGGCCGCAATCACAGTTGGGGTGACAGATGTCATTTTTCCAGGGCGAGTGTTCATGAAGTTGCAGTTGCTCACCAAAATCAAAAAAAACTTCGCTATCTGGTCCACCGGGTTCTCCAGCTGGCATTTTCTCAGGTTCTCCTGCCCGTGACCACCAGTTTTTGCGAGCGTTATAGGTAAAAATCTGTTTACCAACTTTTGCGTCAATACCAGCTCTAGAATAAATCTCTTTCCAAATTTCAATTGACTCCGTATCTTTGGACACTGAATCATTACCCTCAAAAACTGATACAAATAAACGTTTCGGATCAAGACTCAATTCTTTAGTCAAAAATTCCCAGATCCACGGCAATTGTTCTTTTTTGAAATAATCACCCAAAGACCAATTACCCAGCATTTCAAAAAAAGTGGTGTGCCGATTGTCACCCACTTCATCAATATCGGCTGCGCGAAATGATTTTTGCGAGTTTACCAAACGCGTGCCTTCCGGATGCGGTTGTCCCAAAAGATACGGAACCAATGGTTGCATGCCGGAGGAAGTAAAGAGTGTGGTCGGATCATTTTCCGGCACTAAGGGAGCTGAAGGAATTTCCTTATGTCCTCTTTTAACGAAAAATTCAATATATTTTTTTCTGACATCTGCTGATTTCATGAACGTAATTATACCATTTAAAAAACACGTTTAAGGATTTTAGTCGTTATTTATATATAATGGTTGCATGAACTGGCTGGTGCTTTCTCTTATTTCGGTTCTGATGTTTACGATTTTAAACCTTTTGATGCGCGTGCTAGCGGTCAAAAGCGAAAATCAACGGGCTTTTTCTTTTGTATTTAATGCCTGGGGAGCGATCTTTGCCCTCGGATTTTATTTACTTGAAACAAATAAATTCTCTGTGCCACGACCTAATTTATTACAATTATTACTTATTTTAGCTGTTGTCTGCCTGTATGGCTTGTATGAAAGATTTCAATTTTCGGCTCGGAAACACATAGACGCATCAACACTCACGATTCTCTATAGTTTAGCTCCGGTTGTTGCGTTTACTGGTTCAATTATTTTTTTGGTGAAACGCTCACGCTTCCCAAACTGATTGGGACTACACTTATTGTTAGCGCTTCAGTTCTAGTCGTTTACAAAAATCAGCATATTGAATTAAATCGCAAAATGCTGCTGGCTCTTATGTGTGCGCTCCTTATGGGAACTGCTTGGATGTTAGATAAACCAGCATCCCGCGGATTACCGGCCAGTATATATAGTTTTGCCGTTTGGACTTTGCCACTTATATTTATTGCCTTTCCCAAAATTCCACTTACAGCACTTAAGAAAGAAATGCGTATCGGTAGTTGGCATGTCGTCCTCATGGCTTTCTTAAATGTATTTGGATATATCATCCAAATCAAAGCGTTGAGTCTGGGAGACGCTTCAAGGGTCATACCCATCACCTCATCAGCTAGTATCCTGACTGTTTTAGGTGGAATTTTTATTCTAAAAGAAAAAACCAGTATTGGGCGCAAAATATTTGCCGGAATCTTGGGTTTTGTTGGTGTAATATTACTTACATGACTTATGAACCAGCGACTTCACAACCTCTATTTACAACTCCAAACTACCAATATACCCAAAATTCTCCGTAATGAAATTGAGATCGATACCATGATTGGTAAACCCATTTATGGTGTCACGCTACAAATTGATCTATCCCCGGAAGTAAAACAAATCATCAAAATTATTCAACAACAACTGATTCAGATAGAACCAACTTTGTATCTTTCTCCACTTGAGTTTGCGCACATTAGTTTTAATCAAGTCGTATATTGGAAAGGCACTTATAGATCCGGGCAAGTAAAAACGTGGGAGCTAGTTCAAAAGGAATTTATCACCAAATTTCTTGCGTTAAATAAAATGTTAAATGCCTTTTCCATTTCTTTTCAACCTCTGCTTGTATTTCCTGCTGCCATCATTTGGGCGGCGTTTGATGAAAATGATGAGCTGGAAAAATTGCGTGAAGTTTTTTTTGCCAAACTTCCCTTTCCCCCAGAAACTCCCAAACGCAATCATATGATCCACACTAGTCTTGCCCGCTTTAAGAAAAAATTAACTAATCCTCAAAAACTTCTGGATTTTGTATCGTTGCAAAAATTTGATTCGACTATGAAAGTTTCTGAAATCATTTTACGCAGAGAAAATCTCTATCCCTCACTTGAAACTCGCGAAATAGCTAGAATACAGCTCATATGAACTCTTTTATTTTTGGTCTGGTGCCTTTTTTTGGTTGGGCTTTGGGCGATATTTTTGGTGCGTTTGCTTCGCGCAAAATTGGCGCTTATGCGACCACCATCTGGGTATTTATTGGCAGTTTTGTGGTTTTGACTGTTTATGCCTTTTTTGTGGGATTTGCACAATTAATTACGGGAATTACCCTACCTTTATTTCTTCTCAATCTGTTACTTGGATTTTTTTATGTCTCAGGTAATTTTGCTTTGAACGAAGCCTTCACCAAAACCAATCCATCGCTAGCAGGCACCATTAACGCCGCTTTTCCGGCTTTAGTTTTAGTTCTTTCAGTTTTATTTTTCAAAGATCCGATTACACTTCCTCATATCTTGGTTATAACCATCATTTTTGCAGGCGTTTTTTTATGTACGTTTGATTTTGGAATTCTTAAATCAAAAGCAAAAGTGGTAAATTCTGGTCTGTTTTTTGCTTTGTATGCTATGGTGAGCTTTGCGGTCGTGTTTACTTTTTTGCGAGTGATTACTGACAAAATTGGCTGGTTTTGGCCAATTTACATCTCGCTTTTCCCCAGTTTAATTTTCTTGGGGATGATGCGTATCAAAAAAATCCCGTTGGTTAGTCCGCTCAAAACCAAAACACTTTTACCAATTCTTGGCTCAACTATTTCTTTGCGTATTGGAGATATCATTTTTAATCTAGGGCTTCACTCGGGACTTGCCAAAATTGTGGCGCCAATTGCGGGCGCATATCCAGTACTATTTGTGATACTGGCTTTTTTTGTGTTTAAAGATCCGATTAAGAAACAACAAATGATTGGCATCGTGGTGACCTTGCTTGGAATAGTATTGTTAAGTATAATTTCCGTATAAATATGGGCTACCTGACTGAAATCAATACACTGGTTAAACCTCCAAAAGGCAGCATTAATCTGTCGCAGCTTAAAGTAGGTGGGATCTATACGTTTACCAAAGATCGGGAACGCACTTTTCCTTTACATATTGCGATGCTTTTGGTAGCTGATGATTGGACTTTTTTAGGTTATTGTGTAGCTCATCAGATAGTGGTCAAAGACAAAAAGACGACAATCACCTTTGAAGTCCTATCACTATTTACCCCAGAAGAACAAAAGACCTACACCGCTCGTTTTTTGGAAGCGGCGAAAAAAACTGGAGAAGTGTGATGTATCTTGCCAAAAAGGCCACTACCAACAAACTTTCGCCCTCTGCTTCAACTACGATCCGGGAATATTTGATGCCCGAAAATAGTGTCAGTGGAGCAGTAGCTGAAATCAGAGGCAAGTATCCCGAAATTGGTTTTGCCGTAAATCAGATCTGTAAAGAACTCGTATATATCATTTCGGGAGCAGGTAAACTGGTGACTAAAAAGAAAACGGTTGTTTTTTCTAGAGGGGATTCGCTATTTATTGCTAAAGGTGAAGCGTTTTATTGGGAAGGTAATTTTACGATGTATATGGTCACTGTACCCAAATTTGATCCCAAACAACATATTGTTTTATAAAAATGTCAGACAGAAACAAAGGCATCGTAGCCCTGATTTTTCTTTCAGCGATTTTTGCCTCAATGGGGTTGTTTGTCCGGTATTTAAATATCGGTTTTACCCTCTATCAACAAGTCTACCTTCGATTGATAGCGGCAATGTGTATCGGCTTAATCGCTTTTTACAAAGACCTGCGCTGGAGAAATTTTTTGCGCCTGACTATCAAAGATTGGCTAATCCTCTTTGTTCGGGCTATCTCCATGTATGCCATTGGCGTAACGCTTTTTTCTAAAGCTATAATACTTACTAAATACAGCAATGTTTCCTTTATCAGCGCTTTACCCGTCACTGCTCTCTATGGTTTTTTGTTACTTCATGAACGATTGACATGGAAAAAAATCAGTTTGATAAGTGTGGCTTTTTTCGGAGTGTTATTAATCTCAATTACAGATTTTGCACATATTTTTGATTGGGGAGTGGGAGAAATCGCAGCTTTGATATCAGTCTTTTCTTTTTCACTTAGTTACGTCGCACGCAAATGGCAAACCCAAAAACTAAATAATCGCGAAATCACATTTTTGATGTTCGTCCTGGCTTTCTTCAGCGTGCTGGCACTTTCGCTGTTTTCAAAAGAGCCCCTACCCCACGTCACTTGGACAATACCATTTTTATTGGTTATTGGAATTGCCGGACTCTTCAACGTAGTCAATCTTTTTCTAACAAATTATGGCTTTCAACATGTGAAAGCAGTGTTAGCAAGCAATTTGTTGACGCTGGAGTCGGTATTTGCGATTGCTTTAGGCTTTTTGTTTTACCGTGAACTACCGAGTATAAAAGAATTAGTCGGAGGAGTTTTGATTGTTTTAAGCGTAATCAAAATGAATCAACTGGAAACTAAGCAAAATTAAGCTCGAGTAGTTTTGGGGATATTTTTGAACAGGCGTTTCCGCAGTTCGGCAGTGGCATTACGACCATGCTGCTGGAGTTTTTCAATGTGTTCTAGCGCCGAATCAGCTTGGGCCAAAGCTTGTTGCGTCATGTCAGCTTTGGCTTCGACGATTTTTTCTGCCAATTTTTCCTCGAGATTTCTGCCTTCTTGTACTAGTTCCTTACCTCGTTCAACCAACTCTTGACCTTTATGTTCGAGTTCCGGTATTTTTTCTGCGATTTTATCTTTTGTTTCATCCAAAAAGTCCAACCCCTCTTCTTCAATTTTTTTGACCAATTTTTTCCCCTTTTCCGTACCCAAAAGTGCGATGATCAGACCACCCAAAATTCCGCCCAAAAATAGGCCCGCCCAAAATGAATTATCCGGATGTGGTCGTGAAGTCGTGTCACTCATATTGAAGTTTTTCGTTTTATTTTTCGGCGCGTTTTTTATCAAACCAATGGACGACTGAAAGTCCAGTTTTTAGGCCTTCCATCATCCCACTCATGCCGGTCACTGACCGGCTGATGCCACCAGTGACTTGACTGGTGTCGTCTAAAACACGGTTTATTTTGGTGAGGGTTTTACGTAGTTCAATCAAAATAAAGATGACTTGAATCCCAATCACCGTCAAAAGGATAGTGAGGACTGTGACTACAATCGTCAGTAGAATTTGTGTTGTATCCATAAGGCAGGGTTATCCAATGATGTTCCTAATCTAACATTGTTTAACCCCCTCCGTCAATCAGGGAGCCCGAGTCACGCGCCGGATAAGAGTAGTTTTTTCACCAATTCTACTGGTTGATTCAATGACTAAAGTATTGCTTCCGAGTGTCAACGGAATATCTTTATAAAATCTGCCATCTGATTTAACTAAGATTGGTTCCTGGTTGATGGATACAGTTGCATCCGGGTCTGTCCGACCAAATACCGGCAATATTTCTTCATGCACGACTATATCTGCTTTAGGATTTTCGAGTGTCAGAGGTGGCGGTCGATGCAAGGCTTGGTACTGATTGTAAAAATACCCGAGTAGTCCCAAAACCAGGATAACCACTAGCACAAAAATGACCTTATTGGGAGTCAGTTGCCAGGCTGATTTAGTCAAAGGCTCTTCAATCTGCGGCTGGTTTTGGCGTTTTCGTTCGATAAATTGGCGCCGGAATAAAGCCAGTATCGTCGGACTGGATAGCCCCAAAAATTCGCTGTAATTTTTGATAAAACCCTGGATATAAGGGGCGGCCGGGAGTTTTTGATAGTTGTCAGTTTCAATCGCAGTTATGAATTTGGCACGGATCTTGGTCGCCTTCTCGACTTGCTCCAAAGTAAAGCCTTTCTTGAGACGATCTTCTTTTAATAATTGTCCAACAGTACGCATGATAAAAATTCAAAATGTAAATATCAAAAATCAAAATAACAATTTAAAATAAAAAATGAATTAATCTTAAAATATTTTGTATCTTTACATTGTCATTTTCCATTTTGATTTTTACATTTTAAATTAAATGAATTGCTTTGAATTAAAGTTAAATCAGAAGCCTTACTGAATTTGAGAGGCAGTAGTATCTCCTCCAGCTTGTTGGGCAAAATATTCATCCGCGTTGCGTACCAACACGTCTCTGGGTTTTGATCCCTCACCTAGTCCGACAATCCCAGCTTGTTCAAGTTGATCCAAAATCCGCGCCGCCCGGGCATAACCGATGGACAATCTCCGCTGCAAGAGTGAGGCTGAAGCCCGGTCATATTGACAGACAGTCCGTACTGCTTCTTCAAATAAAGCATCTTTTCCATCTGCCCCGGTTGTTCCACCCACTCCACCTTTTTTCCAGGATGTCACCGGCAGATTCGTCACTTCCTCGGTGTATTCAACAGGTGCATTTTTACTTTTTAGATATGCCACCAATTTTTGCACTTCTTGTTCGGAAACAAATGTCCCTTGGATTCGGCTGGGTTTAGCTTGATCCGGCGGGATATAGAGCATGTCTCCTCTGCCAAGCATTTTTTCAGCCCCCGGCATATCAATGATGACCCGCGAATCTATCATTGAAGACACGTTAAAGGCAATCCTGGCCGGGATATTGGCCTTTATTAAACCGGTGATCACATCCACCGAAGGACGCTGGGTAGAGATGACTAGATGAATCCCGGTAGCCCGGGCCATTTGCGCCAAACGGCAAATCGCATCTTCTACCTCAACCGGCGCATAAGCCATGAGATCCGCCAACTCATCAATAAAAATCACGATATAAGGCAGGGCTTGAAATCCGGAAAGCTCGTTAAATGAGTCAATATTTCTGACTCCTACCTCGGCAAACTGTTTGTAACGCCTATCCATCTCCTGCATCGCCCATTTCAGTGCCGACAATATTTTGTCCGTCTCCACTATCACCGGTGTCAACAAATGCGGAATTCCATTGTAACCCACGAGTTCCACCCGCTTTGGATCAACTAGGATTAGTTTAACTTCTTCGGGTGTCGCCCGATAGAGTAACGAACAAATCCAGGAATTGATGAGTACGCTTTTACCGGAACCGGTAGTCCCGGCAATCAGTACATGTGGCATTTTGGCGATGTTGGCTACGAGCGGATTTCCCGACACATCTAGACCCAAGGAAACGGTAAGCTTTGATTTGGCTCCGCGCATGATATCTGATTGGAGCATTTGTTTAAGTGTCACAAATTCAAGTGAGCGGTTGGGGATCTCGATGCCCACCAAATTGCGTCCCGGGATCGGGGCCTCAATCCGGATTTGCCCGGTGGGAGCAGCTAGCGCTAAAGCCAGATCGTTAGCGAGCGAAGTGATTTTGGACACTTTGGTGCCCAAAGCAATTTCTAGAGCATATTGGGTCACTGCCGGACCCAAATTGACTTCTGCTACCCGGGCGGCGATTCCAAAACTGTCGAGAGTTTTTTCGATCGTGCCCGCATTTTTTTTAAGATCTCCCCGATCGGCTTTGTGATGGGAAATGTTTTCAAGTAGTGAAAGTGGCGGATATTCCCAAAGTGTGGCTCCGGGAGTTTTTGGGCGATTTACCACCAATTCACTACTTAGGGCAGTCGCGGTTTTGGGCGGAGTCTTAATAACCGGAGACGCAGCTACCGGTGGCGGAGAGAGCGGCGCTTTCAAATCCATCCCTCCGCCTTTGACTTTAAGCGGCAATTTATCTTGGGCAAATTCCGGTTTTCTATCTTCTTTGCTCTTATTTTTCCCATCATCTTTACGCAAAAACACACCCGCAAAAACGCCAAAAATGGTGGCCACAAAATTGACTACTTGATCGAGCGATGTATCGAATAAAATTACGATACCGATAATGAGTAGGCCCAACAATACGAGTAATGCCCCGGCCCCGGAAATGATTTCAGCCAAGCGCGACCAAACTTCAGCGCCTACCCTGCCAAATCGGCCTAACCCAATCAAGCTGACTGTCATCATGATGACACCAATAGTCAGATTGGGTTTTGACAAAAATGTTTTAGAACCAATTATCAAGAGAGCTAGAGCCATCAAACTAAAAGGCACCAGATATACCCCAGGTCCCACTTCGGTATAGAGAAGTTGAAAAATCCGCGTTAATAAATCTCCTTGTTGACCAAACGACAAGAAAATCAATCCAGCTGCACCAAATAATAAAATGGAAATGATGGTATATAGCGTCTGTTTTTTGAGTTTGTAGCGACCACGACGCCTACGTCCGAGCAGTTTTCTGCGTGCCATAGATTTATGCCTTTTTGTACCGCACTTCAGTATCGCACACGTATTTTGGATTTGCAACTAAAACAGCCTATTGCAACAGGATGTAAACCTTGTCATAATAAAACTCGTATGTCAGATACCACTCAATCACCTGTTCAGGACGCAGAAATTGTTACCGAACCACCAAATCCGTCCTCTCCACCACCAGCTTTTGATATCAATGCTTATAATGCGACGTTGGAAATCGTTCGCCATCGTCTGACACTACTCGAAAAAGCGCGCGCGGAAATGAAAACCTTAAACGAAATGTACAATGATATTTTTACCAATGATGATGGTTACAACGAGGCGGACAAGGTCGTCAAAGAAGCGCTAAAAAAGAAAAAGGATGTCAAAGCCCAACTAGCCAAACAAACGGCCGCGGTCGAAACTTATGGCAAGATCAAAGACCTCAAAGCCCAAATCAAAGACAACGAAGAGGCGCTTTCTCAAGAGCTCATGGAATACTATAAAACTTCTGGTGTGACCGAAATCGAAACCGAAGATGGTGATGTCCAGGAATTTAAAATTGTGGTTAAACTCAAAAGTCCGCGGCTTCTCGTTTGATACCGGAGGCGAAACCCCGTACCGAAAGCCCAAAATGCCATTCATCCCCCGACTGAAGTCGGGGGCTTTCTGGTACTGAGGTAACCTCTTTTTCCTTCTTTGATATAATTTATTCGTATTTACCTACGTCTCTGCTTTACCGAAAAATATGAAACAGTTTAAACTCATTGCTTTTGATGTCGATGGAACGATAACCCAAGGTATTAGTTGGAATCGAATTAATAATCTATGTGGTATCTCAATTCAAGAAGACAGCAAATGGCACGATGATTATTTTGTTCGAAAAATTATCACCTACGATCAATGGATAAAACTATTGGAAAAAAGGTATAGAGAAAGTGCAAAAACGCGCACAGAATTGGAAACTGTAGCTTTAAAAACTTCATTTATAGAAGGAGCTCAAGACATTATTAATAAGCTTAAACAAATCTATCAGGTTTGCTTGATTTCTAGCGGTCTGGATATTTTTGTAAGTTCTGTCTCAAAACAATTAGGTATCAGCAAATATTATGCTAACTATACCTTGGCTTATAGACCAGACGGAACAGTAGAAAGCTTGAATTATATTTCAACGGAAGAAAATGCCAAAGTACAAGCTTTACAAAAAATTTGCGAAGAAAAAAACATTAAACCGGAAGAAATCGTTTTTGTGGGTGATTCCTCAAATGATCTTGATGCATTTGTATTTACCCGGCATGGGATATTAGTAGGAACCGGTAATGAAAAACTCAAAAAGGCAGCTTGGAAACAGGTAGGAAAACTAAAAGAAATTGAAACAATTTTATTATGAAACCGTTCTATTTAGTTGAAACAATTACCCGTGACAAGCTGATGCATCAGGGAATTTTTTATCGACCGGAAAATCCGGGTAAAAAAGCACTGCTTTGGGTACATGGGTTAACCGGCAATTTTTATGGGAGTATTTCCCTTTACGAAACATTGGTTGATCAATGTGAAAAAAAGGGCTTGGGTTTTGCAGCTTTTAATAATCGCGGACATGACGGGATTACCAGTATCAAAAAAGCCGACCTTCGAAAAACAACTGGGTACGATCGAATAAATGGTGGCGCTGGTTTTGAAAATTTTAAAGAAACAATTTATGACATTGATGCGGGAATAAGTTTTCTTATCCGTCAAGGGTTTACCCAAATCATCCTCTTAGGACACAGCACCGGAGCTAACAAAGTTTGTTACTACGCGGGCAAACAAAAAGACAAACGCGTCACTTCAATAATCCTTGCTTCCCCCACCAGTGATAGGCTGAATCAAAAAGACAAAATAAAATTGGCAAAAGATTTGCAATATATGCAAGAATTAGTAGACAAAGGACAGAGTAATCAACTGCAAGTTGGTTTCAATTTTTTTCCGATGACTCCCAAAAGGTATTTGAGCTTATTTACTCCAAATTCTTGGGAAGACCAATTCGATTATGGTGACCCGCGTCCGCGAATGAAATGTTTTTCAAAGATCAAATACCCGTTATTAGTCACGCTCGGTACTCTTGACGAATCACTTGATAGACCGGCGAAAGAAGTGATAAATGTTTTTGACTCATACCAAAATTCGTCGAACTATAAAAGCGTCATAATAAAAGGCGCAACCCACGGCTATACCGGAAAAGAAAAAGAGTTTACACAAACGGTCATTGACTGGGTCCACAAATTATAAATTTTTATATGCGCTTTTGGGATACGAGAACGATTCAAAAAATCCGCCGGGGCTATTTTTCTGCAGTTTATTTCAACCGAACTAAATATATTTTGGAGCAGGAAAAAAATTTGCAAGTTGTCACCATGCAAGTTTTTCAAAAAAATGCTGGAAGTATTTTGTGTGGCACTCAAGAAGTAAAAGAACTGTTTAAAGTAACCACCGGCTTCTGGAACAAAGGCCAATGGATCAATAAATTTTCTAGCCTGACGATTGAGGTGCTGCCTGAAGCAAGCCGTTTAAACTCTTGGGAACCAGTCCTTCACATCACCGGCCCTTATATTTACTTTGCTCATTTGGAATCTGTGTATTTGGGAATTCTGGCACGCAGAACTCTAGTTGCTTCCAATGTTTGTGCGGCAGTAAAAGCAGCCCGAGGCAAACCGGTTTTATTTTTTGCCGATCGGTTTGATCATTTTTTAAATCAAGAGGGTGATGGCTATGCAGCTCTCGTTGGCGGTGCCACCGGAGTCTGTACCCGAGCTCAAATTAAATTCAAAACCGGACAAGTGATGGGGACGATTCCCCATGCTTTAATTGCCATAAATAGTGGGAGTACCACAAAAGCTGTGGCCCAATTTGCAAAACATCTACCCAATATTCCACTGGTAGCGCTCGTGGATTTTGATAATGACTGTGTCTATACTGCACTTGGGGTAGCGCAAAGATTTAAACGGCAACTCTGGGGAATTCGCCTCGATACTGCTCACAACTTGATTGATAAGTCTTTAAAAAATTTGGGGAACAAGCCAGATTTGTACGGCGTCAATCCGACTTTGGTAAATATGGTTCGTCAAACACTGGACAAAGCCGGATTTTCTGATGTAAAAATTATTGTCTCCGGTGGATTTGATGCGAGTAAAATCAAGCTTTTTGAAAAAGCCAAAACCCCGGTCGATATCTACGCAGTTGGTTCAACCATGGTAAAGGGAAACAATGATTTCACGGCTGACATTGTGATGGTAGACGGCAAAAAAATCGCTAAATATGGAAGGTCTTATACATCTCTACCACTACGCAAATCGCCGGCTTTGCTATAATTAACCTGAATTACGAAATAAATAAAGCTAAATTATTCATTGTCATTCCCGACCTGATCGGGAATCTATAAAAATAAAGTGTTTAGCTGGATTCCCAGCTTTTACCGGGAATGACAAGTTATAACAAATAGAATAGTAATAACTCATTTCGTAACTTAAACTGATTAGCTCACATGAAAATGACTGATAAATCTTTTTTCATCACCAACCGTTTCGGCGAAAAGTTGGAAGCGTTGATCCGCCAACCAAATAAGAAGAGGAAAAATCCTGCTGTTCTTTTTGTTTCAGGACTCGGGATGGATCTTCATGAATGGAACAATTCGTTTGATGAGATTTCTAAGCTTTTCGTTAACAAAGGTTTTCTGACTCTCCAATTCAGTTTTGCCGGATGTGGCAATTCAGAGGGAAGTTATGTTGAGATGACCTTTGATCGACAAGCTCAACAAATTGCAGATGTCCTCTCTTGGTTGAAAAAAAGAGATGAGATTGATACAAAAAGAATAGGTATTATGGCTCAATCATGCGGAGCTCCTTCAACCCTCTTGACGGACATAACTTATATCAAATCAATCTTTTTTATAAGTGGCGCTTTCAATTCTTTTGCCAACTTAAAACGAAAGTTCATCGAGAAAAATGCTTATAATCCAGATGGTGTCTCTTCCTACCCTCGTACAAGCGGTAAATCCAATCTTATAGGCAGCAGTTTTTGGCAACAACTTAAACAGTATGACGAAGTAAAACAAGCAGGTAAATTGATGATGCCGGTGTTTCTAGCAACTGGCAACAAGGATACTTACGTCAATCCAACTGATGCTAAACGTATTTACGAAACAATTCCGCATAAAAATAAACAGTTGAAAATTTATCCGGGCGGCGATCATGGTCTAGAGAAACCTCCTATCGCACGTGCACAATTATTACGCGATATGGATGAATGGTTTACAAAAACTTTATGAAATTGCTTTCGTCAAAAGAACAAAAAAGTATTGAACAAGTCATCAAAAAAGCCGGGGCAAATTTGCTGACTTATCAAAACCGCAGCTCGGTCGAACAAAAATCTTCTGTACTCGCAAGTATTGTTACCCAAGCGGATATTGATACGGAAAATTTTTTGCGTGAACATTTATCAAAACTTTTTCCCGACTTTGGTTTTTACAGCGAGGAGACTTTTAAAACCAGCCCTCAAGAATTGGAAAAAGAATATTGCTGGGTGGTCGATCCGATTGACGGCACACTAAATTTTTCTCGTAACCTACATCTGTTTGCTATTTCTGTAGCCCTCATGTATCAAAAGAAGCCGATCTTTGGCGCAGTTTTTTTGCCCAGATTGAATGAATACTTTTGTGCACTCAAAAATCAGGGGGCTTTTTTAAATAAGCAACCCGTCAAAATCAGAAAAAATACTTCAATCGACCATCTGTTTGGCGCTTCTAACATAGGTCTCGGTAAAGAAGGCTATAAACAATTTATAGACTTACGCTTTAAACACAAATGGGAATCGGCACATACTTACAGTGCAGTTTATAACTATGTCCAAACCGCCGCGGGTCTATATGATTTTACGTTGTCCATCAATCTTGCGCTCTGGGACATCGCCGCCGGCTGGATCATAGTCGAAGAGGCTGGTGGAGCTTTTGAAATTTTTTATAAAGACCAAACAGATTTTCAGAAGAATGATCCTTACCATATTTGGAGTATTGCCGGAGACAAACCAATTGTCGAACAAATAATCAAAGAGGTGAAACAAACTTGGTTATGAATAACATAACTGTTTCTTTTGCTCAAGCGGCTGACGTTGATACGATGATTGACTGGTTTAAAACCGGTCGTGAACTCTGGGCCAATGAAAAAGGTGAGTGGTATTCACGAAAAGCCCTGACTGAATGGATCAGTCACTCCGAAAATGATATTTTACTGGTGGCCAAAGTCAACCGCGAACTGGCGGGCATGTGTCTAACACATGCATTTTATGAATGGGCATATTGTGAAATACTTTTTGTTAAAAAAGAATATAGAAGACAAGGAATAGGCAAATTGTTTTTAGAAAAAACGGTTAAATTATTAAAAGCGAAAAATATCACTCTGCTTGCCCTTCAACCAAAAGTCAACAATAAAACAGCCCAGATTTTTTATAAAGAGTGTGGATTCAAAGCAGGTTTTCATTTCGTTTGGATGGAAAAACATATCTAATAATAGAATCGCATCATAGGTTTTTTTACAAGAGTTTAAAGGGAGAATCTTTATGAAATATCGTCTGCTTGGTAAAACTGGACTCAACGTTTCTGAAATTGGGATGGGCACTTGGCAACTGGCCGGACTTCCCTGGGGTTGGGATCCGCCAGATGAACAAGAAAGTTTGAAAACTCTCAGGCGTTTCTTAGAACTGGGAGGCAATTTTGTTGATACCGCTTATGTTTACGGCAGATCCGAAAAAAATGCAGAGCTCAATCGTCACTCTGCCGAAGAACTGATCGGACAGTTTCTGAAAGAAACTGGATCCCGCGACAAGATCATCCTTGCAACTAAGATTCCTCCTAAAAATGGGAAATGGCCTGCCTGGAAAAATACTCCGATTACTGAAGTATTTCCTGATGCTTACATCGAGAAAATAGTCGATGAGTCTCTAAAAAATTTTAAAATCGACACCATCGACCTGATGCAATTTCATGTTTGGCAAGATGATTTTGTGAATGATGATGGTTGGAAAAAAACTATCCAAAAAATCACCAAAGCCGGCAAAGTGCGTTTTTGGGGTATATCCATCAATGACTACCAACCTAGCAACTGCCTCAAAACGTTGGATACTGGTCTCATATCTACCATTCAATGCATTTTTAATCTGTTTCATCAAAAGCCAACCGAAAAATTATTTCCTTATGTCAAAAAACACAATATTGGATTGATCGCTCGTGTCCCACTAGATGAAGGTGGACTCACCGGAAGACTCACGCTTGAATCAACATTTACTGATCCGTTACATTCCGTATATTTTAGCAAAGATCGATTGAAAGAAGTCGTGCCACGTGTAGATAAAATAAAAACGCTATTGGGGAGTGAAACAAGGAGTTTACCAGAGCTGGTTCTGCGCTATATTCTATCTTGGGACGCAGTTTCTGCTACTATTCCCGGGACCAGAAAAGTAAAGTACGTTGAAGCAAATACTTCAGTTTCAGATGGACGCAGGCTTTCGCCAAAACTCATGACAACCCTAAAAACTTTTGCTTGGGAAAGAAATTTTTATGTTGACAGGGATCTGGCAATGAAAGATTCTCATTACGTGGAAGTATAAATTGCATTTGGATTCCGTCATCCTCGTGCTTGACACGAGGATCCGAAATTATATTAGAAACGGATTCCCGCCTGCGCGGGAATGACAAAAGAGAAATTCTATGTCCAACATGATTTTAGTTTATACAACTTGTAAAGATATCCGGGAAGCCAAGAAAATTGGTAGGCATTTGCTTAAAAAACGGCTCTGTGGCTGCATTAATATTTTGCTGGAAATGGAATCAGCATATTTTTGGCCCCAGCATTCTGGGGAAATTGAAACTTCCCGTGAATCAGTACTCCTTATCAAAACTCTTGCGGACAGGTATGAAGATGTGGAACGGGAAATATTAAAAATCCATTCTTATTCTAACCCCAGTATTTTTGCCCTCCCGGTTTTGGCTATGAGCCAAAAATATTTGAACTGGCTGGAGGGAGAAATTAGGTAGATTTTTTCTTTTTACTCTTGGTCTTTTTGATCACCTCATCAATGACTGGCTTTTCCTCATCCGGCAGATTCAGTATACCCAGAAGCAAAACGGCAACAATGATGGGAATTCCGATAAGTAAAAATGCTGGCATGATAATTTAATTAGGAATTGAAAATTTATAATTGATAATTTAAATATTAGGATATTTATCAATTCTCAACTATCAATTCTTAATTCCTCTATTGTACTACACTTCCACAATCACCGGAACGATCAGTGGACGGCGGCCGGTTTCTTTGTACAAAAATTTGGCCACTTTTTCTTCAATATTCCGACGCAAAAATTGCCAGTCAGTGATGTGACCTTTGGAAGTCCTCAGACTTTCAACTACCATCTGCCGGGTCCGATCCATGAGTCTGCCTGATTCTTTCATATATACAAAGCCACGGGAAATGATATCGGGCGCAGCACTCACCCGTCCGGATGATTCCTCGACTGGAACGACGATCACCATAATACCTTCTTTGGCTAAGGTCTTCCGGTCGCGCAGCACCACATCTCCCACGTCTCCCACTCCCAAACCATCAACCATTATTTGGTCGGTTTCGATCCTTTGTACAACATGCGGCCGCATCGATCGGCCAAATTCCAAAATATCACCTTCTTGAGGGATAAGCACATTTTCTTTAGCATGACCCATTGTCATTGCCAGTTTTTTATAAGCTACCATATGTCTATATGTGCCGCCGATGGGTAAGATGTATTTGGGTTTAGTTAGCGACAACATAAGCATCAGATCTTGTTGACTGCCGTGACCTGATACGTGCAATTCTTCCATCACTTCTGAATAAGATACACGCGCTCCGGCTTGGGTCAGAGTATCCACCAAAGCATGTACTGCATTTTCATTGCCAGGGATAGGATCAGCACTAAATACCACTACATCGCCTTCGCGGATTTTGACAAATTTATGTTCGCCGCGGGCGATGCGGAATAAACCTGATTCCGCCTGCCCCTGACTACCAGCCACCACCAAAAACAATTGGTTGTCCGGCAGCCGCAATAATTGTTTATCATGCACTAGCGCCTCTTGCGGAAAGGTCAGATAACCGAGTTTTCTGGCTACTTCGCAATTTTGATCCACACTTCTACCGATAAAGGCGATTTTTTTGTGGTGCCTAAGTGCTACATTGATGGCTTGCTGGATCCGGGAGATGTTGGAAGATTGGGTGGTAAATAGAAATTTGCCGCCGCAACTTCTGAGTTGTTGTTCCAAAGTTTCTTCGATCATCCGTTCGGACAAGGTGTAACCACTGCGCTCACTTCCCAGACTATCCGAAAGTAAGCATAAAACTCCAGCGCTTCCGGCAGCCGCAATTTTACCAAGCTCTGACGGTTGGTTATCCAAAGGAGTTAAGTCAAACTTAAAATCACTCCCGTGATAAAACTGACCAATTGGGGTCGTGATCACATAATTGACTGCATCAGGGATGGAGTGAGTCACATGTGCAGATTCAATCTTAAAATGACCCAAGTTAAGCAGTTGTTGCGTCGTTATGACACTTATATCCCGATTGATACCAAATTCTTTGAGTTTGATTTCCGCAAAGGCAGCAGTCAGTTTGGTCGCATAGATCGGAAACCGCGGCAGTTTCGGTAAAACATACGGAAGAGCACCGATATGATCGTCATGACCGTGCGTCAAGACTAACCCCCGGATTTTATCCAACTTGTCAAGTAAATATGTCACGTCCGGAATTACCAGGTCTACCCCGTACATCGCCTCATCCGGAAACCCAATCCCGCAGTCTACCAACAATACGTCTATGAGTTTGCCGTCAATCCGATACTCATACACGAAACAGTTTTTGGTGACGTTACCAATCCCACCCAATGGGAATAAACGGACAGTTTCTTTATCTTTGATAAATATTTGTTTCATATTCATATTTTACCAGTTTGGCAAAAATTCTTTTACATTTTCTGGCGTAATGGTCACACTTTGGGTTTTTCCTTCGACGATCAACCGCGCCACCTTGCGGCAAACGCCGTTAAGAGTCCGTTCGAGTGATCTGATTCCGGCATCAAACCCCAAAGGCCGCACCAGATTTGGCCACACCGGGTCAGTAATTATTAGTTGCCGGTCAGCAAGACCTGCTTCTTTCAGGATTTTGGGAAATACGTAAGTTTTGCCGATTTGGATTTTTTCGTTATCTGTATAGGATGGCATTTGGATCGGTTCCAATCTGTCCAAAACCGCGGTCGCGATATTGGTCGTATTGTTAGCAGTAGCCACAAACAACACCTGGGACAAATCAAACGGAAAATCCAAGTAATGATCTGTAAAAGCCGCGTTTTGCTCGGGATCCAAAAGTTCAACCAAAACTCCCATGATATCCCCCCGCGCACTCTCTGCTACTCGGTCAATTTCATCCAGGAGAAGTACTGGATTACGACTGCCGCAAAATTTCAGTGCCTTCATAACCAAACCCACTTCGGCATCAGGTCTGACACGCGATTGACCCCGTAGTTCCAAGGCATCACTCATACCGCCAAAAGGGATCCGGGTAAAACGCCTACCCATCGCTTGGGCAATTGAGGATGCAAGAGTGGTTTTTCCAGTTCCCACTAATCCCACAAAGCATAAAATCGGGGCCCGCATCAGCTTGTTTTCATTGTCCTGCTTGTCTGTTTGCAGTTTTAAAACTGCCAAATATTCCAATATCCTATCTTTCACCGGCTGTAGACCGTAGTGATTGTGGTTTAAAATTTCTTGGGCTTGAGCCAGATCCAACTGGTCAACCGTTGTCTTATTCCAGGGTAAACTCGTCACCCATTCCACATAATTGGCAATTTGTTCAAAATAGGGAAGTGTGGCCAGTGATCCGGCGCCCAAACGTTCGGCCTCCTCAAGCATGGAAGACGTTTTCGCCTCCAGTTCCGGCGGCAGTTGTGCCTCCCGCACCTTCAAACGCAATCTGGTCATCAAATCGGCAAACTTAGTCATGAATCAAGTATAACGAAGAGCTAGTAGTAAAACAATTAAGCAAGTAAAGTGAGGATTCAAAATAACAGAAATTTAATGTCTTCGTCTGAAACCTCCGCGATCATTACCAAATGGTCGGGGGGCGCGTCGCTCAACCGGTTTTTTGGCATCTTCCCCAAAAAGCATGGAGAGATTGATACGATGCTGATCATCAATTTCGATCACTCGCACTTTGACTTTATCCCCGATTTTCACAATATTTGCCGGATCACTCACAAACCCAATAGCCATTTGCGAGACATGCACCAATCCTTCCTTACCCGGTAAAATTTCCACAAATGCCCCAAAGGGCATGAGTCTTTTGACTGTGCCTTCATATTCTTCCCCGGGATGGACTTCACGTACCAAACTCTCGACCCAGGTTTTTGCTCGAGTCACACCGTCTTCACTGGTGCCTGTGATACTTACTGTTCCTTCATCATCCACGTCAACTGTGGCTCCGGTTTCAGCGATGATCGCCCGGATGACGCGGCCTCCGGGACCGATGACTTCGCCTATTTTATCCTGAGGCACTTTTACCAATACCACTTTGGGTGCGTATTGTGATAAATGGATTCTTGATGTCGGCATGACTGCTAGCATTTTTTCCAGAATGAAAAGTCTTGCCTTTCTTGCCCGGGTCAAAGCTTCTTCAATCATAGCATCGGTCAAACCGGCGATTTTGACATCGAGTTGGATAGCGGTAATTCCTTTTTGGCTACCTGCGACTTTAAAATCCATGTCTCCGGAAAAATCCTCAAGTCCAAGAATATCAGTCAAGATTTTGTATTTTTCGCCACTGGTCATAAGCCCCATCGCAATCCCTGATATAGGGTTAGCAATCGGGACCCCGGCATCCATCAAAGCTAGAGTTGAACCACAGGTTGAAGCCATCGAGGTACTGCCGTTTGAAGACATGACTTCGGAAACCAACCGGATAGTATAAGGGAATTTATCCTCTCCCGGAACCACACCCAAAAGAGCTCTTTCAGCCAAGGCCCCATGCCCAATCTCCCGCCGTGAGGGGAAACCCACGCGACCGGTCTCACCCACCGAATACGGCGGCATACTATAATGATGCATGTATCTTTTTGATTCCTCACCCGACGGACTTTCGATAAGTTGTTCAAGTGACGGTGCGCCCAGTGTCGCCACAGTCAATACTTGTGTCTGGCCGCGTTTAAAAACTGCGCTACCGTGCGTCCGCGGCAAAACTCCGACTTCGACTTCAATTTTGCGTACCTCGTCAAGTTTTCTCCCATCCGGACGTTTGTCATCACTTATGATATCTTCCCGGATTTTAAGTTTTACCAAATAATCCAGAGCTTTTTCAATCGCCTTCTTGTCATATTTTTCCTCATATTTGGTAAAAATTTCTTCGGAAAAAACGGTCAAATCTTCACCTTCGTTTTCTTTGTTAATTCTTTGTAAAAGCAAAGTTTCGATCTCTTTTTTGTAGTCGGTTTTGAGTTTTTTAAGTAGCTCATTATCCGGACTCGTATCTTCATATTTGGCTTTGGGTTTACCAATTTCCTTAACTAGTTCCGCAATTGTCTTGGCGATTTGCACTGCTTCACTTTTAGCGGTTTTTAAGGCTTCAAGTGCGATCGTCTCCGAGACTTCACGACCACCGGCTTCAATCATCAGGATATTTTTATTTGTCGCGGAAACCACTAAGTCTAAATCGCAAAAGTCGGTTTCGGTTTCGGAAGGATTGACTAAGAAATGACCCTGATCCCCGTCTTTGGGTGGCACATACCCCAAACGGACTGCGCCAATTGGCCCGTTCCAGGGGATGGGCGAAATTGCCAGAGCCGCTGAAACAGCATTTATGGCCATCACATCCGGTTCATTTTCACCATCAACAGACAGAACAGTCACAATCACCTGTACATCCTGGTTGTAACCTTTGGGGAAAAGCGGTCGAATCGAACGGTCAATTAACCTAGCCTTGAGAATCGCATCATCTGATGGCCGGCCTTCCCGTTTGACCCACCGGCTCCCCTTTATCCGACCTCCGGCATACAGCCGCTCGACATATTCGACACCCAGGGGAAAATAGCCAAGATCTGCTCGCGGCCGGGCGGCAACCACAGTCGCCAAGATCATGGTATCACCGTAGCTAGCCAAAACCGCACTTGTTGCCTGTTCGGCAAAGCGACCAACTTCCAAGGTCAAAGTTCTACCACCAATATCTAGAGTTTTCTTTACAACTGCCATAAATTATATCTTTTGAATTCGAGGCTTAAGGGTATTATTTGGATTATTTCTCCAATTTTAGTTTAGCTGCGACCTCTTTAAATCTCGCGGCGTTTTTTTTGGCTAAATAGTTCAAGAGTCGTCTGCGTTTGGATACCATGCCCAAAAGTCCGCGGCGGGAGTGATTGTCTGTGGGATTAGTTTTTAAATGCCCGACCAATTTTTCAATGCGTTTGGTGAGTAGAGCAATTTGTACCTCAGGGCTGCCAGTATCACCTTGTTTAGTAGCAAATTCTTCAATGATTTGCTTTTTATCAGCATGTGGAGGTGGCACTATGCTGGCCACCTGGACTTTAGCGACTTTGGCGGTTTTTGGTTTGGCTTTAACGGTTTTAGTGGTTTTTTCTTTTTTGACTGCCATATAATAAAACAGTTGGAGCGTTACCCCAACCTTTGCTATTATACCCCATTTAGATTGGCTTTACAAGCATAAATTTAGTTCTCGAGTTGTTTAAGGTATAATCAGGATGATGTTCCCTATGCAGATAAACGAATTGCGCGCCAAACACCCCCGCCTGATTTACAAAAATTACACCCTCCATCCTATCGAAAGTAAACTGCGGGTCGAGTATGAGTTTTTGCTCGAACCAGACCTCCTATTTCACCCTCAAGTTATCATCCCTCTAAATCACGTCAAAATCGACGCGGCGGTAAATAATCTGATCTTCCAACTGGGTTTAGTCGAACTCATAAGTTATTGGAAAGCCGCCTGTCCGCGAGAAATTGTAGTGGCCGCCGGCAGTTTGACTTCAGAACAAATCACCTGGTGGCAAGATTTGTTTTTGTCCGGTTTAGGTGAATTTTTTTATCGCAACCAGATAGATTTTACTACTCCAGATTTTTTGCATATCAGTTCAACTCAAACTACTGCAAATCCATTACCAATCCTTGCTCTTACTACCAGCGAAAGGGATTTGATTTTAGTCGGCGGCGGCAAGGATTCGGCAGTTACTCTAAGTCTTCTTAAAACTTCCGGTCGCGACTTGGCTACTCTCATTTTGAACCCGACGCGAGCAGCCAAAGACAATGTCCGGCTGTCCGGACTCGGCCCGCCACTTGTAGTCGAACGAACACTCGATCCTCAATTACTTCACCTAAATAACCTCGGTTATTTAAACGGCCATACACCTTTCTCGGCCTATTTGGCTTTTTTAGGCATGCTGGTAGCCCAGCTTAATCGTTTTACAAGTGTCGTTGCTGCCAATGAAAATAGTGCTAACGAGTGTAATCTAATTTTTAAAGGCCGCAAGATCAACCACCAGTACTCCAAAACCTACGAGTTTGAAAATAAGTTTCGGACATATGCCCAAGCCTTTTTGACAGGCGCAAGCCAATATTTTAGTTTCCTCCGTCCGTTAAACGAACTCCAAATCAGCCGCCTATTTGCTACCTTACCGCAATTCTTTCCTTCATTTCGTAGTTGCAATGTGGGTAGTAAAACAGACAGCTGGTGTGGTAGATGTGCCAAATGTGCTTTTATTTACCTCTCCTTATCCCCGTTTCTTACGTCCCAGGAGTTGCAGCGGATTTTTAACCGAAATCTATTTACCGATCCCCAAATTGGGGGATATATCAAGGATCTCGTGGGGTTAACTAACACCAAACCATTTGAATGTGTCGGTACCCGTGAGGAATCAATTTTGGCTCTCGGCTTGACGCTAAAAAAATACCGGCAACTTGGGCTACCACTACCGACACTGCTGACTAATTTGGAAAAACAGCTGAAGTTAACTCCGGCAAAAGTCGACCAACTGACACCGCTAATCCTCAATGCATTTTCGGATAAACATTTTTTACCCACCTCTCACCGCGCGTTACTTGAGGCGGCAGTACACCAACAATTGAAATTATGAACGCAGAAATAAAAGGCCAAGCAGTTTTGATTTTGGGTTATGGCCGCGAAGGCCAAGCTGTACATCGGTTTCTTAACAAGAATTATCCTGAGTTAGCAATCAGTATCGCTGATTGGCATCCGGTCACGCCTCTTTTTGATGCCGCAGCTTTACATCTCGGCCCGGATTATTTAAAACATCTTTCTCATTACCCAACTGTCATTCGTTCACCCGGCATACCAGCGCATTTGCCAGAGCTAGTTAATTATCGCCGCTACCATGGCCATCTGACATCTGGCATGAATCTTTTTTTCGCACTATGCCCGGGCCAAACTATTGGCATCACCGGCACCAAAGGCAAAAGTACCACCAGTAGTTTGCTTGCCCACATTTTGAGTCTTCATTTTTCTGATGTCCGGTTGGTGGGCAATATCGGCCGTCCGGCCTTGGATGATCTCACCGGCGCCTCCAAAAACACCTGGTTTGTGGTTGAATTGTCGAGTCATCAACTGGAAGATATAAATTACAGCCCCCAGATAGCAGTTATCCTGGCTATTTATCCAGAACACTTGGACTATTACCCGGACTTTAAATCTTACATTGCAGCAAAAACTAACCTGATACGTCACCAAGATAAAAACGACCTGGTGATATTTAATCCCAACCATGCTATTTCCGCTCGACTGGCCCAAAAAAGTCAGGCCAAGAAATTCAAATTTGCGCTCAAAAATACTCCCGAAATTGCCTGTTTTGTGCTCGAGGAAAAAATTTGGGTCAAGACCCAAACCAAAGCTCAGGTGGTTGTATCAACCAACATCCCTTTACTTGGCCAGGGCAATTTGGAAAATGTCTTAGCCGCCACTTCGGTCGCCCATCACCTCAAAGTACCACTGACAAAAATCAAAGCCGGTATCACTTCATTTACTCCCTTACCTCACCGCTTGGAGTTTGTAGCTGAAAAACGTGGCATTCGCTTTTACAACGATTCGTTAGCTACTATCCCGGAAGCTACTATTCATGCCCTTAAAGCCTTGGGGGAAGACGTGACCACTTTGATTGCCGGCGGGTTTGACCGCAACTTAAATTTCACCCAGCTGGCAAAATTCTTAAGCCAATCGCGTGTCCAGACTTTGATTTTGTTTCCTGAAACCGGTTCCAAAATCTGGCAAGCTTTAGATCGTCACTCACCCCATCACAAGTTACGAAAATATGAAGTCGCATCCATGGCAGAAGCGGTCCAATTTGCCTTTTCCCACACTCCCAAAGGCAAAATTTGTCTTATGTCACCGGCTGCAGCTAGTTTTAACCTGTTCAAAGACTACGCCGAACGGGGAGATGCGTTTAAAAGACTGGTTTTGGAAAATTAGGCTTTAGAGAAGTTGTGAACCTTTGTAGATTTTGGGTTTAAGCCAATCCGGCGGCGTCTGCGGAGCTTCGGTGGAAGACGATCCGACAACTTCTTTTTGTGGCAATTCTTCTTGCCGAATCGGTAAAGACTGTTTGCGACGTGCGCCTTGTGCCAGGACCCAACTTGCCGCAGCAAACGTATCGCTAGTCACAGTAGAAGTTGTAAAATTGCGGCTAGCAGTAGCGATCCCATCAAATAAGTTAGTAGCAATATCCGAATCAACTGGCAACTGAGTGGCTTGAATCATCAGGGCGACGATTTCGCAAATTGAGGCCCCGGGACGGACAAAATTGACCTTGCCGTATTGGCTGTTGGTAGTGAGGTGATCCACAACTATGATTGGCTTCTCATCAAAAGTGGTTTGGTTTTCACTATAAAATTTCCCCAAACTTTGAAGTGTCGGCGCACCGATTGTGATCACCAGATCAGTCATCATTCCACTATGACTATAGCTGACGTTTTTGGCATCAAATACGGGAGCACCACTTCTAGGTTCGATCACCAGGTTAAATTTTGCCCCGGCAATATTGTAACTGACTTTTTCAATTGCACCTTCAGTATAATCCAGGGAAATGACGAAATTTTTGTTCCCCAGTTGAGTAGTGATTTTGTTGATGCCGATGAGATGACTCCAACCTACAGTCACTGGTTTAGCTAAACCCACGGTGACGTTTTTGGTGAGTTGGGTCAGTGATAAGTAAAGTGCCAGGGCGCCAGCGACCGCGTCGGCAGTGGCAGTCTCTGGTAGCAAAATCGTAATATTGTTACTAGATGTAAGTAACTCGCGAAATGCGTTGACTTCAACTGTCAGATCCATATTCTTAAAATGTCAAATGACAAAATCCAAATTTCAAATCAAGTTCAAATGATTAAAAATTTTTGAACTTAAGATTTTGGATTTGATTTAGCATTTGAGTTTTTGAACTTTGAACTTTTTGGCAGGTAATTAAAGAATACTATAAAATGTATAAGAGGCAGGTAAAACAAATTCAAGCTAGTAATTCGTGTAACTTATAGGCTATTATAAGATCTCCTACCTTAAAGTCAAGTTTTTTGTCAAATAAGATACCGCATTCTTTGCCGACTTCGGTTTTAGCTACGTCCGTCTTCCCAAAGCGCATGGAGCGCACACGGGTTCTCCCGATCTCCTCACTTTTGCGAAGTATCTTCACCAGATCGCCGCGGCTGACTACTCCTTTAGTCACCCGACAACCCGCCACTCTAGCCTCATCGGCTGTAAATTCAGCCATGATAGTCGCCTGCCCCAATTCTTCTTCCTGGGCTTGCGGTTGGTTTAAAATCGCCTCGACTTCTTTGATTTCATCCAGAAGTTGATAGATGACAGCATAAGTCTTCAGCCGCACTTTTTCGGTTTGAGCGAGCTGCAACAACTTGTGATGAGGTTTGACGTTAAACCCGATGATGGCCGCTCCTGTCGATTTGGCAAGTAAAATATCAGATTCGGTGATCTCCCCAGTACCCAAAGCCACCAACTCGATATTTGGGCCCAAGTTTTCCTTGATAGCCTCAAGCGAACCGGCTACATCAGCTTTGAGGATCAGTTTGAGGGTTTTGGTGTCGGTGACCGGTGGCAAGGCAAATGGTTTGGGTTGAAACTTCGAAGTCTCTACTTGTTTTGCAATTTGCGACTCGGCATAAACTCCCGCCCCAATTTGCGGCATCGCTTCCCAACCCATGATTTCGACTGGTTGGGACAAAGTGGCTTCGGTGACTGACTGACCTAGATCGCTAATCAACGCTTTGACTTTGGCCGGTATGCTTTCGGCATAAATAGTCTGGCTGATAGTTAGTGTCCCGTTTTTGACGATCACACTTGCCAACCGGCCGCGTTTTTTATCGAGTTTGGCTTCAATCACCACACCGGCAAATACACCCTTTGGGTCACCAGTTAAACCTTTCATCTCAGATATTAGCAAAATCATGTCTAATAACTCAGGAACACCTTTGCCGGTTTTGGCTGAAATCGGCATCAACACCACATCTCCGCCATAACCTTCAACCAACACTTCCGCTTTGGCTAGCTGCTGTTTTAGTTTGTCAATATTTGCCTCTGGCAAATCGATTTTGTTGGCTGCCACAATATAGGGAATTTGGGCTTTTTTGATGTGGGAAATCGCCTCAAGTGTCTGTGGCATCACTCCGTCATTTGCGGCCACTACTAAAATCGCAATATCAGCTGCTGCCACTCCGCGGGAACGCATTTTAGCAAATGCCTCATGTCCGGGAGTGTCAATGAAAGTTATAGATTTTTCATCTTCATTTTTGATTTTTTCGGTCAAAGGCCGATCCGCCTTTGGAGGAGATTTTTGATTTTTGATTTTTATTTGGTATGCCCCGATATGTTGGGTGATACCTCCAGCCTCACCGGCTGTCATATTTGATTTGCGGATGGTATCAAGAAGTGTGGTTTTACCGTGGTCAACGTGGCCTAAAACCGCGACAATCGGCGGTCGTGATATGACTGTGGTTTGACTTGGTGCAACTTGCTTTTGCGTCATAACTTAAAATACTCAAACAAACTCGTAAACTTCGCAGTTTCATACTTGTTTATCTTGAGTTGGATTTACTGTGACTTCTGGTTGTTTTGTGGCGCTATCTTCCGTAACTTCAGTCTTGGCTTCGGTTTTTGTCTCGGGTTCGGTTTTGACAGAAGGTGCGGTAGGCGGAGTTGCCGAGGCAGCGACTGTTGGAGCTGGACTCGTAGCATCTGCGGTGGGTTTAGCTTCTGGAGTAGCTGCCTCTTTTGCCTCTACCTTTTCTAACTCTGCTACTTCGTCTGTTTTGACTTCTTTGCCCTTTAAATCCAAACGCCAATTCGTGAGTTGGGCTGCCAGGCGCACGTTTTGGCCTTCGCGACCAATAGCCAAAGATAGTTGGTCAACCGGCACCAAAACCGTGGCAGTTTTGGTTTTTTCACTCAAAG
>LCEX01000018.1 GCA_000995415.1 Candidatus Gottesmanbacteria bacterium GW2011_GWC1_43_10 | reverse complement strand
AAACTATTCCAGAAGATCAGAGAACAAGATCACCAAAGCGGTTCAAATAGAAAAACCTAACCCCGTTTTCACTTCACTTATTCAATTAGGTATGACTCTCTTTAGGATTTGACGATCTAAACTATCTAGTTTAGGGCGTAGTCGACTTGGGTTGTCCAAGTTGCGGCAAGATAAATTTGATTGGTGATTTGACACCCGCATCCTGCTGGAACCCCAAAAAGTTACTCGCCATGACTACAATTGCCCAAACCGCAGCCAACAAAATCAGTCCTACGATTGCTTGAGTCATCCGTTCCTGGGCGTTTTGGAGCTGGGTTTTGTCGCCACTCGCCGTGATCCAGCGGATGGCACCGAAGATAAGATGAAAAAAAGCCATGATCAGGCCGATCAACATGAAAATTCCGATCAGTCCGCTTACAATATTGCCCACTATTGGTAGTCCAGGTCCTTGACCGAGAGTTGGAAGTACCGGATTGGTGATGCCGGCTGTGGCAACAAGTAGTCCGGTCATTTAGTAGCTCCTTTAAGAATCAACGAATTAACTATTGTTTCCGGATGCACGAGCAATAAATCCAATCCAAGCAAATTACCGACTACTGCCATTAAACCATAAGTAGCTACGACCACAATCAGGCCAACCACAGCATGGGTCAGGCGGTCTTGGGCCTGGGTCAGACGGCTTTTATCCCCGGAGGCTGATAGCCACCCAAATCCGCCGATCAAAAACTGGAAAATAAAGTATAGTCCTGCAGAGATAGTGATGACACCAATGAGAGTAGAGATGATTTTGGTTAGGGCAACCAATGCCTCTGTGCCGGTACCAGTGGGAGCGACTTGGTTAATACTAAACGGGCCAAAACCCGGGCCTTCCCCGATTTTGCCCAAGGGGCTTGAGACCTGGGCTAATAATTTTTGGTTTAAAGCGGTCATATTATGGTGTAATAGTTGGAATTATAGGTCCTGGGCCATAAATTCGCGGATTTAATATAGCCGTGGCATCACCAAACAGGAGTTGTCCGGCCAGAGCTGCAATAGCGAGTGAACTGATGACGATGACCACTCCCAAAAGCGATTGCCAAATTTGACTCCAGGCCTGTTCGATTTTCTTGGCATCACCTCCGGCATTCATAAAGTTTAACCCGGCGCCGACGATTTGCAAAAAAGCGTAAATTCCGGCAACTACAAATACCAAGCGCAAGACATTATTTAAAAGCGTGATTAAACCGCCGCCCGGACCTAAACTACCTTGTTTAATCGGGTTGGTGATAGTGCCAAAAGGATTGTCTGTGTTGGTGGTTAGAGCCAGGACAGAGACAGACACATTGAAGCTAAAGATTATCCCGGTTAGCAAAACCAGCAATAGACGAAGTCGTTTAGACATAAATTTACAATGTTTTATATCGTTGGGCTCAAAAACTTGTAGCCCAAGAGCGTTTCCACGATTTGGATCAAAAAGTACGCCCCAAAAATAATCATAAGCCCAATCACAGCTGCTGTAAAGGCTTGTTTGTCTTTGGCTGTCTTATCACTTTCGCCTTTACCGGCGTGGTTCATGAAGATCAAACCTGACGCCACCACAAAAACCAGAACCACTATTCCAGCCAGAGTCAGGATGTTGGGTAAAATCACGTTCATGAGTGTCCCCAGTGTCGGAAAACTTTGTGCCGGACCGTATTCTTGGCCGATGTCAATTGCGGCAGCCTGGGCCGTCCCAACAATCCATGTAAACATGCATATAATTGTATGCAAAATGGGCAGAAAAGGCAAATATAAAATAGGTCAAAAGTAAAATTTTGGTTCTGAGCCTTTTGAGGTATACTACTTCCCATGATCGATACCCGTTTCCAAGAACTCATCAATCGGGAGTTACAACGTTTCTTTGACCGTAAACGCAAGGAGAGTCAAAAACTTGACAAACGGTTTCCCGAGTTGATTAACCAAATCGCTGATGTGACGCTGCGCGGCGGAGACAGGTTGCGGCCTTACATGTGTTATCTGGGGTATCAAGTTGGCGGTGGAACTGATCCAGAGGCTATCATGTTTGCGCTTTTAGCTTTGGAGCTATTTCATAGCTTTGCTTTGATTCATGATGACATCATGGATGAGGCGAATTTACGGCGGGGCGGCCCGACAATTCACGCATATTTCACGCAAATTCTCCGCAAACCTCATGTTGCTTACTCTTTAGCACTTCTAGCAGGAGATTTATGTGCGGAGTGGGGGCAAGAATTATTTGACAAAATAACGCCCTCAAACCCTCGCACTTCACTAAGAGGGGGAGAGGGAGAGTTGCGAAGCCTATTTGACCAACTTCGCCAAGAGGTGATTTTGGGCCAAACCAGTGATATTTGGGGGATGCAAGGAGCCACGAGTGATGAAATCCGGCAGATGTACCGCTATAAGAGTGGTAACTACAGTATCCAAAAACCTTTGCTTTTGGGAGCCGGTTTGGCCGGAGTTTCTGCGTCCACCATGAAACAACTCGCCAAGTACGGTGAAGCAGTGGGATTGGCTTTTCAGCTCAAAGACGATTGGTTGGGAATATTTGGTGACGAGTCAACCACCGGCAAAGCAGTTGGGGCGGATATTGTCGAGGGCAAATGGACACTACTTATAGCCAAAGCTTTTCAAAAATTGGCAAATATTGACCGGCAGAGGTTAAAAAATCTTCTACTTTCACATCAGGTCACTAGAGAAGAACTGCGATGGGTGCGGGAGCGGCTGGTGACTTCTGGGGCCAAAACCAGTTTGGAAGACGAGATGCAAAATTTGGTAGAAGCAGCTAAACAGGCGATCGTGACTTTACCAAAGCAGGTGCAGAAATCACTGGTGCAACTGGCGGAATTTGCAATTACCCGAAGGACATAGACACAACTTGCCAAACAGGGTAGAATAAGACTGATTATGTCTGAAGATACGGAGTTACTTCATCGTTTGCTTCATCGTGACAAAGGCGCAGTCCGCGAGTTTTATCAGAAATACTCGATGCGACTAATAAATTTTATACGTAAAAGAATCGCTAGTGAGCAAGATACGGAAGAAATCGCCCAAGATACGTTGTTTGCTTTTTTGGAAGGCGCACGTGATTTTACCGGCAGGTGTTCTTTAAATACTTATCTTTGCTCAATTGCCAACAACAAAATCGTCGATTTTTATCGCAAAAGAAGGTTAAAACGAATCGTGTTTTCGCAGCTTCCCGAAGGACTCGAACCCTTGATTTCAGAGTTGGCGGATCCGCAAAAAATCTTTGACAACACCTTACTTAAACAAAAAATTAAACAAGTATTTAATAAGTTGACTCCGCATTATGCCCAGACGCTTAAGTTAAAATATGTTGAAGGAAGAAGTGTAGCGGAAATAGCCGAAATGCTCTCTATTTCTTTTAAATCAGCCGAGTCGGTGCTATTTCGGGCGCGCAAAGCATTCGTCAAACTATATATCGAAGGTTAAACTATGAGTCAACGTTCTTTATATCGCAATTTCGTCAAAAGATGGGATGAGGTAACTGAAATACCGACACAAACAGTCGGGCCTCTAACCCCAATTTACAAGCGCGCCGTGCCGTATTTTAAAATTGCACCGTGGCGGATACTCATGCCGACGGCTTTTTTACTCGCTGTCATCGGAGCGTTGTTGCTTGAAGTAACCGCCGTCCAAGTGGCGACACTTCTGCAACAAGGATTTTGAAATGGGTTTCCTACTACGGTTACTAAAGTTAAATACCAGATTTTGGCGTAACGTTTGGGGTAGTATTCACGCGCCATACGCGACTTACCGGAGCTTGGTAGCAGATGATCCGGAGCAACTATTGGTCTTAGTTGGGCTGATGGCTATTTACTTTTTCTTGGTTTCGCCGCTCAAGTTCCGCACTTTCCATCCATTTTTACTCACCATAAATGCCTCACGTCTGTTTACCACGGCTCTTACTACTTATTTGGGCGTGTGTTTTTTCTTTTTGAGTCTGGGTTGGGTTTTGGGCCGTAAAGCCAATTTGCGTGGCGTGATGCTGGCGTGGGGATTTACTTTGGTGCCGACTTTGACTTGGTTTTTTACGACCTCAATGTTTTACGTAGTTTTGCCGCCACCACGGCATGAAACCTTACCCGGGATCATTTTTAGTCTGCTATTTATTACTTTTTCCATCTCGCTTTTGTTTTGGAAAGGCTTGCTTTACTATCTGACTCTAAGATTTGCCTTAAAATTGGATTTATGGCGGATTATCGGCGTGTCGATCGTCTTTTTCCCGGGGCTGTTTTTGTTTTCCCTCTGGATGTACGCTTGGGGGATCTTCCGCGTGCCTTTTGTCTAATTTGAGACTAAATAGGTAATACCATTTTCCGAAAAACATGAAACTACGTGAATTTACGTCAGCTACGAAGCGGCGGCAGGCTTTAGAAAAAGAATTGCAAATGTCACTTATGCATACGGGAAAGCATCTGATTGATGAAACAGCCGTAGCCAACCGCAACTGCGAAAATATGATTGGAGCTACCCAAGTGCCTTTGGGAGTGGCGGGGCCGTTACAAGTTCAAAGTTCAAAGTTCAAAGTTCAAAGTTATTATTTGCCGTTGGCGACGACTGAGGGCGCGTTGGTGGCGTCAGTGAACCGGGGATGCAAGGCGATTGCCGATAGCGGCGGGTGTACAGTTGACAGTTATTCTGTGGGTGCAACTCGTGGGCCGGTATTTCGCGTGGAAAACTTGGTCCAGAGTAATCAACTAAACACATTTTTGGAAGAGCGCTTTGCGGAACTGCAAAACATCGCTCTGTCTACCTCAAGCCACTTGACGCTTAAGAAGTTTATGACGCGCGGGGTTGGCAAATACCGCTATGTCCGGTTTGTCTTCGACACTCAAGATGCGATGGGGATGAACATGGCGACGATCGCTACCCAAAAGTTGGTTGCATTTATAGAAACAAATACCCAGGCCAAATGTTTGTCGGTAGCTGGAAATTACGATGTGGACAAAAAACCCTCGTGGCTCAACCTGATTGAAGGCCGTGGCATCAAGGTTTGGGCAGAAGTAGTGATCCCGGAGTCGGTAGTGAAAGCTGTGCTTAAAGTAACGCCACAGATATTTTATGAGGCGTGGTTGGCCAAATGTATGTACGGATCTATACTATCCGGTTCACTCGGATTTAATGCTCAATTTGCCAATATAGTGGCGGCGGTATTTTTGGCTACCGGCCAAGATTTGGGTCATGTCGGAGAAGGAAGTTTGGGGGTGACCACGACGGAAGTGATTAGTTCGCAGTTTACAGTGGGCAGTGGGCAGAAAAAAAACGATTTGTACGTCAGTGTTTACCTCCCGGATTTGATGGTAGGTACAGTGGGTGGGGGGACCGGATTACCCACACAACAGGAAGCTTTAAACCTACTGGGAGTAGCCGGAGGTGATCGCGGCAGCAATTCGAAGCGTTTGGCAGAGATCATCGCCGCAGCAGTTTTAGCCGGTGAAATTTCCTTACTGGCTTCTGAAGCAGAAGGAACTCTGGCAAAAGCCCACCAGAAATTGGGGAGAGGGAAATAAATTATCCAATTTCAAATAAGTACCAATTATCCAGTAATCAAATGACATTGGATAATTTGAGAATTTGACAATTGGATTATTGGATAATTTTATATGGTTGGTATTGTTTCATACGGCGCTTATATACCCAAATATCGTTTGCGAGTGGAGGATATTGCTGCCGTATGGCGTAAGTCTGGCCTTGAAGTCAGTAAGTCTTTGGGAGTGGCGGAAAAAAGTGTTGCGGCAGAAGATGAAGATGCGGTCACCATGGCAGTTGAAGCTGGATACGCCGCACTTAAAAACACCAGCCTGAAAGCCTCTGAAATTGAAGTATTGCTGGTTGGCTCTGAAAGTCATCCGTATGCAGTCAATCCGACCGCGACCATCGTGGGGGAGTTTTTGGGTATCGGGAACCACTATTTAGCAGCTGATTTGGAGTTTGCGTGTAAGGCAGCAACTACAGGTGTGCAGGCCATTGCTGGGTTGATTGCCGGGGGCGCAGTCAAATACGGGATGGCGATTGGGTCTGATGTAGCTCAAAGTAAACCTCATGACATACTCGAATACACTTCGGCGGCTGCCAGCGTCGCCTACATCCTGGGGACGAAAGATCTAGTCGCCAAATTATTGGACTTTACCTCTTATTCTTCAGACACGCCGGATTTTTGGCGTCGGGACGGGATAAGATACCCATCACACGCCGGGCGGTTTACCGGCGAACCGGCTTATTTCACCCACGTTGGTGAAGCAGCTACAGCCCTTCTAAAAAAAACCCGACTGACACCGACAGAAATTGATTACTGTGTTTTTCACATGCCCAACGGCAAGTTTCCCAGGCAGATAGCCAAGCGGTTGGGGTTTAGCCCGGAACAACTCGCACCATCCTTGGTGGTGGATGAGATCGGCAATCCTTATTCAGCCTCATCTCTTTTGGGCCTGGCTGCGGTTTTAGAAGTGGCCAAGCCGGGCCAAAAGATTTTTCTGGTGTCATATGGTTCCGGAGCCGGTAGTGATGCCTTTTTATGGGAGACAACCGCAAACATTGTCCCAAATCAGACCGCTGTTGCCGATCAAATGGCGAACAAAACCTATGTCGACTATATGCAGTATTTAAAACAAACACACAAGATTTAAGTCAAAAGTTAAAAGTCAAAACTCAAAATTATTTCCACTTTTTAATTTTGAATTGTATTTTTGCCTTTTGCATTTTGACTTTTGAATTTCTTATGCAAGTAGGTGTTTTGGGTGTAGCTACAACTAAATTTGGCGAACTTTGGGGAGTGTCGCCCCGACAATTGGTCAGGCAAGTGGTGACCGAGGCGCTAGCTCAATCAAGATTGGAATTAAAAGATATTGAAGCTTTGTACGTGGGAAATATGCTCTCCGGGATTTTGGGTGGACAGGAAAATTTGGGCGCTCTTTTTGCAAGTGAATTAAGACTTACTTGCCCGGCGTTTAAGATCGAAGGTGCGTGTGCTTCAGGCGGATTGGCGTTTTACAACGCTAGTTTGGCTGTTCGCTCCGGAGTATTTAAAAATGCATTGGTGGTAGGAGTCGAAAAGATGACTGATCATAAACCGGAAGAAGCAGCTATGGGTTTAATGGGTGCAGGAAGTGATAGTGAAAGACAAGCGGGAGCGACTTTCCCGGCTCTTTATGCGTTGATGGCCCGAGTGCACATGCAAAAATACGGCACCAGTGAGGAAGAGATGGCAGCAGTCGCTGTCAAAAATCATTATCATGCCTCACTCAATGGTAAAGCGCATTTTTTGAATCAAATCACTTTGGAACAAGTACTCAAGAGTCCGCAAATTGCTGATCCGTTAAAACTTTTGGACTGTTCGCCGATTTCTGATGGAGCAGCCGCGGCGGTGATTTCAAGTGGCTTGCCAAAGTCGATAAAACCAATCTGGATCAAAGGTGCTGGGGTGGCTACAGACAGTTTGGGTTTAGATAGACGAGCAGATTTAACCAGTTTAAATAGTGCTATTGCCGCAGCCAAAACCGCTTACCGGGAAGCCGGAATTACCCCGAAAGACATAGATATCGCCGAAGTGCATGATTGTTTCACCATCGCCGAGATTATGGCGCTCGAAGATCTGGGATTTTATGAAAAAGGCAAAGCGGGTAAAGCTGTTTTAAAAGGCGAAACCACATTGGGTAAGGGAAAGCTGACCGTCAATACATCAGGCGGGCTAAAGGCGTGCGGACATCCCGTGGGTGCCACCGGAGTCAAGCAAGTCGCGGAAATCGTGACGCAACTGCGCGGGGAAGCAGGCAAAAAACAAGTCACAGGCGCAAAAATCGGTTTGGCCCACAATGTTGGGGGAACCGGAGCGGTAGCGGTTGTACATATATTTAGTTCATAGTTCGTAGTTCAAAGTTCGAAGTAAATATTTTCTGCTTCGAACTACCAACTTCGAACTTCTAACTATGTTAAGTCCAGTCAAACTTTGGCGAAATCAAAAATATACCCGGGAACTCTTAGGTAAAAGTGGGAAAGTAGTATCTTTTACCGTGATCCGCGTGCCACCAGCAGGATTTGAATCGCAAGCTCCGTATCCGGTGGTACTCGTGGATTTGGGCGGTCGGCTACAAATCGGACAGTTGGTAGATGTTCAAGCTCACCAAATCAGAACTGGCCTGCGGGTACGAGCTGTGATCCGCCGCGTCCGCCAGCCGGATCCCGAAGGCGTGATCCCATATGGGGTGAAATTTAAACCTGTCGTCTGATTTCCCTCTCCTTATTAAGGAGAGGGTTAGGGTGAGGTCTATTTGTATATGAAGAGAGTAACGGTTTCCGCTCCGGGAAAACTTCATTTATCAGGTGAACATGCGGTGGTGCACGGGAAACCGGCACTGGTGGTAGCGGTTGGTAAAAGATTGTATGTCACTCTAACCCAGAACCCAGAACCCAGAACCCAGAACCCAATTGTAAATCTAAAAACTAAAAAAGACTATCTTTCTACAATTATTCATCTAATTGAAAAAAAATATCAGGTGTCATTCACAGATTTTTCTTTAGAAATTACTTCAGATATTCCGGTGGGTGCGGGCATGGGGTCATCGGCAGCTTTGGTTGTGGCTACGATTGGCGCGTTGATTATATATTTAGGAAAACCCTGGAATCCACAGGAAATTAACGAGTTAGCATTTCAAGCTGAAAAGTTTCAACATGGAAATGCTTCAGGCTCTGATCCTACAGTCATTACTCATGGCGGACTTTTGTGGTATCGCAAGGAACTCGAGTTTTTGAAAACATTTTGGTTGCTGCCTTTTAAAATTCCCAAATCATTTACGCCATTTGTGCTCGTTGATACAGGCAGAACTGAATCAACCAAAGATCTGGTAGTTGGCGTGGTGGGAAAAAAGAAAACCCAAAACCCCGGGGCGTTTGAACTGTTGATTGCTAAAATAGAGCAAGTCACCCGAACTATAACTCAAGCAATTCACGATGAAAAAGAAGTTGACTTTCGTAAGTTGGTTACGATTAACGAACGCTTACTTGAACAACTGGGAGTAGTTTCCAACTCAACCCAAAAATTTATTAGAGACATAGAAAATAGTGGAGGAGCGGCCAAAATCTCAGGAGCTGGTGGGGTCAAAACCGGATCGGGAATTGTGTTGGCGGTGCACGATGACCCCCAAAAACTTATGGCCCTTGCCAAGAAATATAAACATCCTTCGTTCCAGGTTACATTGGGGGGTGAAGGAGTGCGAAGAGAACAGGTGGTAGTTTAAGAGAAGGACAGGTAGCACAGGTACCACGAGTATCACGAGAAATAATCACGTGGTACCCGTGATACTCTTGATACCCGTAGTACTCATAAAAATGAAAAATATTCCTCAGCATATCGCTATAATTATGGACGGCAATCGCCGGTGGGCGAGGGAGCGGGGTTTGCCGACTTTGGCCGGCCACAAAAAGGTGACAGATGAGATTTTGGAGCCACTCATTGAACATGCCGCAGACCGCGGAGTCAAATTTATTACATTTTGGGCCTGGTCGACTGAGAATTGGCAACGCTCGTCACTTGAAGTGCGCGGAATTATGGCGATTTTTCGCCAGTCGCTGAAAACCTTTGGGGAGAAAATGCATCGCAAAAATATCCGGATCCGTATTATTGGTGAACTGTCGCGATTTGCAGGTGATATTGGGCGTGAGGTAAACCGGTTGATCGATCTTACAAAAGATAATAAACGAATTACAGTCGTATTTGCTCTTAATTATGGAGGAAGGGATGAGATATTGAGAGCGGTGAAAAAAGTCATTCTGGAGAGGAACGAAGTGACGACTCCAGAATCAAAAAAAAGCGGATTCTGGGCAAGCCAGAATGACGAGACAACAGAAGAAGAATTTGAAAAACATATGGATACTGTTGGTATGCCTGATCCTGATATCATCATCCGTCCCGGAGGGGAGAAAAGATTGTCTGGATTCATGCTTTGGCAAAGTGAGTACAGTGAGCTGTATTTTGCCGATTGGTATATGCCGGAGTTTACGCCCGAAAAACTTGATGAGATTTTAGCAGACTTCCAAAATCGGCAGCGCAGGTTTGGTCGTTAAAAAGCTGATTTAAGACCTAAGACAAAACTGACTACTTGAGTTATCCAGTAAGCTGCAACTACTAAACCAAATCCGACGATGGCCATGGTCAAAGTGTTTTTGGCTGATTCAGTTTTCTTGGGGTCTCCGGCGCTAGTCAGATACCCAAACCCGCCGGCGATCAGAAATAAAAGCAAAGTAAAACCAGCTACGCCGTAAACAAAGGGTAAAATGGCGGTCAAAATCGCTCCCAAAGAGTCACTCGATTTGAATTTAAACTTCAGTCCGCCCAGAGTATCATCAATCAGACTATTGAGATTGACTATCACAGATTCGGGATTAGTCGGCGCACAACAAACTCCATCTACCAAACCAGAACAGTCACCAGCAACTGATTGGGTTCCTGAAGAACAACCACCGCGTTGACAGCTGTTGGGAGGCGAACAGTTTACGGGAGGTGTACAACAAATATAATCATTTCCCAGAAACGTGCAGTCCGCATTTGAGTTCGGTCTATATTTATCTGGACAGACGTTTCTTTTGCACTCATCAGGAGGACTGCAAGTTTCAGCTCGAGCATAAGGAATGCTTGCGAAGAGAAACAGGCTTGATAAAACAAAAAAAATAAATAGAGACGGTTTTTGATACAACATTTTTATCCACCAACTCCCGGTATGCCCAAGATATCTACCCCAATGATTTTTAGTATGACTACTGAAAATACTATCAAAAGTAGGCCGGCGATGGCGGAGGTGATGATCTCCTTGCCGCTGGTAAGTTTTTCCGGGTTGCCGCTTGAGGTCATGATCGTAAATCCGCCGTAAATGATCATCAGGAATGCTATGCCGCCGGCGATGCCGATAGCGAGTTTTAACACATCAGCCACAAATTGTTGTGGATTAGTTTTGATACATCCAAATGCGGTATAGACGCCGGCGCTGTTAAAACAGCTTTCACAGGTATCATGATTGGTCCCAGCCACAAATTGACAAATTTTTGTGGTCACTAGTAAAGTGTTGTTTACAACACAAATTCCTGCATTGTTACAAGTAGAGTCTTCCGGGCAACTAACAGGTTGAATATGGGTTACGACACCAACAATGGTGTTAACCGCGCCAATACAGGCATTTACGAATATATTATCGAAGGGAGGGGGTTGGTGATTTATTTTTTGATATAGCGTCTTACATAAATCTGAAGCTTGGCCTACTTTGGCAGCTACATCTCCGATTAAAGTGACGCACTCCAAGGCCAAATCCGTACCGGATGGGAAAAACGGTTGGAGTACCGGACCAAAAGTAGAAGCGCAATAATAAGGCACACTATTGGTCAAACAGACATTTTTGTAGTAGTCGTAACCGTTGGCGCAACAAGAACTCTGGGCTCTACTGTTTGTCGGCCGTACCAGAAAGAAAATAGCCAGACTAGCTAAAAAAACCAATTTTAAAATAATTAGTCGTCGCATAAATAATAAGTATTTTCAGTCTAGCAAAGGCCGGACTTATCTGCAATGAAGAGGTATGAAAATTCCCGCCTAACTATCTCAACCGATTCTTGCGGGAATGACTCATTTAGTACATGGTATACTGATTACACCATGCACCGACTTTTACTTGTCCTGACGATTGTTTTATCCGCTCTCATTATACCATTTGTGGTTTTGGCTGCCGAGTGTGACTCAAATTGCAATTCAACTGATGAATGTGCTGCCAAAATCAGTGTGTGCCAAAGTATTTGGCAGGACGTGCAAAAGGCCAAAGCTCCGCACGAAACAAGTCTACGGAAGATGGAAAAAGATATCGCGGCGTTTCAAAACCGGATTTCGGAAATAGGTGTCGAAGTCGAAGTCAAAGAAACCGCGATCAAAAAGAGCGAATCCGAACTGGGGAGCCAGCAGGAACTTTTAGCCAAGCGGGTCAGGGCAGCCTATATCCGAAGTTACACCAACAATCCCTTGCTGTTCTTCTTTTCCAAATCCCAAGATTTTGGCACGATTTTACGAAGTTTGGCTTATCAAAAAGCCGTCACCAACGAAGACAAGCGGGTGATCATCGACATCGTCACCTTTATCAAAAGTCTGGAGGACAAAAAGGCAACCCTGGAACAGGAAAAAATCACCTTAGCAGATCTTAAGGCGAGCTTGGACGTACAAGCTTCAGCCACACGAAAACTCGTGACCGAAGCCACGGCCTATCAAAATGTTTTATCTTCAGAAATTAGTGTGCTTTCAGCAAAGCAACAGGCATTTTTGGCTGAAAAACTCGCGGGACTTAATCTGCCGACGAGTTTAGGCGGAGGTACGCTCTATTGTACCGACGACCGCAAAACCGATCCCGGGTTTGGTTCAGCTTTTGCTTTCTTTACGTTTGGAATTCCTCATCGGGTGGGGATGAATCAGTATGGGGCCTTGGGTCGGGCCAATGCCGGCCAAAACCACCAGGACATTTTACGGGCCTATTTTGATGGTATCAACTTTGAAAATCGGGGTAATGTCACGATTCAAGTGCAGGGGTATGGCGGCATGTCACTCGAGGATTATCTACTGGGAATTTATGAAATGCCGAGCAGTTGGCCAATTGAGGCCCAAAAAGCTCAGGCTGTAGCAGCCAGATCTTATGCCCTGGCTTATACTCAAAACGGGGCCAATTCGATTTGTACTACCCAAAGTTGCCAGGTGTACAAAGGTGGCAATAAAGGCGGAGATTGGGAACGGGCGGTCAAAGAAACTGCGGGTGAAACTATGGTGCGGGATGGACAAGTGATCACTGCCTGGTATTCGTCAACTGATGGCGGATATACTTTTGCTTCTTCTGACGTCGGTTGGTCAAGTCGATCATGGACCAAACGCACGCGGGATACAAATGGTGATATCGCAAGTTTCGGTGATTTATTTAGTAAAGCCTATGATAAAGACTCACCCTGTTTTTATGCGGCCCAGGGTTGGCGGAAAGAATACAGTAGCTCTGCCTGGCTCAAACAAGATGAAGTAGCAGATATCGTAAACGTGATTATGCTCGCCCAAAAAGACTCCGGTACCAAGTCACACCTTTACCAAACCGACAAACCAAATCCTGAAGGAGCTGAAACCTGGGACAAAGAGCGAGTGAAACAGGAACTGCGCAGTCGCGGAGGTAGTTCCTATGATAATGTTTCCAACGTCACAGCTTCGAGCGTGGATTTTGGGGTGGGTAAAACCAATCAAGTCACGATAGAGGGTAATGCCGGTAGCAACTCATTTTCCGGCACGGATTTTGTAAACTATTTTAATTTGCGTGCACCAGCCAATATCCAGATCGTCGGCGGACTGTTTAATATCGAGAAAAGATAATTTTTCAGCCCGCAGTGGTATAATGTTTGGGATATGCCGGAAATTTTCACTGCCAAAGATCATCACGTTACGGTTGCTTCAACGTCCGATCCGGATAAAACTTCGGTTAAATCAGGAACTCCGGCAGACGTGACCAAAGCCAAACGCAAAAAGCATAGTATGTTATCTGCCTTTATGGTCCGGCCTGACGGCATTCGTTTTGAGACTCAAGAAGACAAGGAAGACGTGCTACTTTTGATGCGACAGCATATCATTACCAATTTAGGTTGGGTGACGATTACTATCTTACTGGTGATCGCGCCGGTCATCATTTTGCCGCTCATTATCCAAACACAAGTTTTACCCGGTATTTTGCCACTCGGGTATATTGTGCTACTGCCAATTCTTTGGTATTTGGGGACGGCCGGGTTTGCCCTCACCAATTTTTTGCAGTGGTATTACAACGTCTACATCGTCACCAACGAGCGGATTGTAGATATTGATTGGTATAGTTTGCTGTTTAAACAGTTGTCTTCAGCCCAGTTGAATAAAATTCAAGACGTAACTTATAAACAGGGTGGTATCTGGGATTCGTTTTTTGATTTTGGCAACGTGTTTATTCAAACTGCCGGTAGCGAAGAAAACTTTGAATTTGAAGCTGTGCCACATCCGGAGCGAGTAGTGAGACAAATTGATGAAATCATTGAAGGTAAAGGTGAGGTAGGTCCATGAATATCACTGATTTGACGCAGGCAGTTTTGGCATTTTTCCCTTGGGGATTTGCTAAACTGGCAATTTTGGTGTTGATTGGTATTTACATCGTCTTTGCCGCCATCATGGTCAGGCAAGAACAACTTATGGCCAAGGTGATTGAAATTCCTTTTTCACCGATTTTGAGACTGGTAGCATTGGTACATCTACTTGCTTCTGTGATCGTTTGGCTTTTGGCACTTGTCTTAATTTAGGGCGCGTACCAAAATAACGTTTAGTACATCACGAAGGATATTTGGATGAAATGCAAGGCGCTGGCAAACGATAGTATACGGCGTATACTTGAGTTTGACAGCAATGCCGCAATTCGCCAAATAGACGAGTCAGTTACTGAAGGATATTTTGGTACGTGACCTTTACACATGAAATATACTGCCGCAGTCGCACAAATCGTCGGGGGAGAAGACGGTGAACACTGGAGCCAAACTTATGCCAACTCGCCGTTGTTTGTCGTGGCTGAAGTCTGGGGAGAACAGGCTGTAGAGAGCGGCAAAACCTTTTTAGAAAATATCCAGACGCGCAGCAAAACCAGTTTACCGACTACACTAGCTGAATTTCAGCATTTCCTGGAAAGTTGTGTGCCGGAAAACACCCACTTAGCCTATACCGCCGGGTTGGTCCATGAAGACATCTTGTATTTGACTATTGGTCGAAGCGGGCGGGTGTATGTCAAACGGGGAGACAAAACCAGTTCGCTTTTAGTAAAAGAGGGTAGTGCCTCCGGCAGATTACAGGTTGCTGATTTGGTGATTTTAGCCAGTGAAGGACTAGCTCAAACCATCACGCCTGAAGAGATGACCCAACTTCTCAAATCCGGTCACCCACGGGAGATTGCAGAGGCTTTGGGCCCCAAACTACATGGTGGAGTGGGTGTTCCGGTAGCGGCAGGGGTTATTTTAGAAATCCTGCCGGGAGTCAAAGTCCGTTCACCATTGGTTTTGGGACACTTCTTGACCAATTTAAAGACACGACTGGATGGGATTAAGGATTTGGTCGGGGGCAGACGGATAAAAGTCAAACCCTTGGGTTTGGTAGTAGTTTTATTGGTAGTACTACTTGCAGGAAGTATTGGTTGGGGAGTGCGTAAGCAGCAGTTACAGACCCGGCAAAAGGCCTTAAACCTGAAACTGATCGAGTGGTCGCACAAATACGAAGAAGGTTTAGCTTTAGTTGAGCTCAATCCAGTCCGGTCACGGGAACTTCTGACCGAGGTCAAACAAGCTTTAGAAATAGAACTGGGGCAAGAACAAACTCCCAACTCTTCTGTCACTGATTTTTTACAAAAGGTCAAGACAGGTTTATTGTCCGCATATAAACGTACTGATGTGGCATTGGCGCCTTTTTTTGAACTGGAACTGGTCAAAGCCCAAGGCGAGGGGGAAGCCCTAGCCTTGTATGAGGACAACTTAGCAGTTTACGATAGTCGAAATACTGCGGTCTACTTAGTCTCATTGACGACCAAAGCCTCTCGGATCGTAGCTGGTAGCTTACCGGCCAAAGCGATAGCCATACATGGCGAAGAAATTTATCTGGCTGCTGACAAAGTGGTCCGGGTATCTGGTAAGCGTACTACCCCTGAAACTGTACTGGAAAGTGATGCGGAATGGGGTCAACTCCAAGCTATTTCAGCTTACGCCGGAAATATTTACTTACTCGATACGGGCAAAAATCAAATCTGGAAATACATCCGCACTGAAACTGGTTATTCGTCCCGTCAAAATTATTTAGCCGCAGATATCAACGTTGATTTTTCAACTGCCAGTAAAATACTCATCGATGCCTCAATTTGGATAACAAAAGCGGGTGAGATATTAAAGTTTACCCAGGGTCGTCAGGACAACTTTCGCTTGCAAGGCTTGGATGAGCCGTTGGGTGGCCAAACGATGATTTATATTGATGATACGACCAAAAACCTCTATATTCTGGATGCAGATAAAAAGCGGGTAGTAGTAGTGGATAAAGACGGCGTGTATCAAGCTCAATACCATTGGCAGGAAGAAGCAGAAATCACGGATTTGGTAGTCTCTGAAGCCCTGAAAAAGATGCTGCTTCTCTCCCATGGTACAATTTATGGGATAGATTTGAAATAAAGGTAGCACGAGTAGCACACGTATCACGTGTACCACGAGAAAAAAAAGCCCATGATACCTGTGATACTCTTGATACCCGTGGTACTTTTATGAAGCTCACTAACCGTAATGCTTTCCATGACTATACGATTCTTGAACGCTTTGAAGCTGGTATTAAGCTTACAGGACCAGAAGTCAAAAGTGTCAAAGATAACCGAGTCTCCTTAACCGGAGCCTTTGTGCGGGTGGTGGGAAGTGAAATCTATCTTATTAATGCTCAAATCCAGCCTTATTCATTTGCCCGCGTAGAAGGTTATGATCCCAGACGGACGCGTAAGTTGCTTTTAGGTAAGCGAGAAATTGTGTCACTCAAAGGTAAACTGGAAGGTGGAGGGTATACTTTAATTCCTTTGTCTTTCTATACTAAACATGGGTTGGTCAAAGTCGAAGTTGGATTGGGCTGCGGCAAAAAACAATTCGAGAAACGGGAGCTATTGAAAAAACGCGCCCAAAAACGGGAAATCGAACGCACGTATCGAGGAAAGGTGGTTTAGCCTCAATTTGCTTCAAAATGGTATAATACATGGGGATGTACTGATTCGCCGATTTTGCTCTTTAAAAACTGCAAGCCGAATTGACTCATTCGTAAAAGAGTCAAAATTTAAATGCTAACAAACTTAGCGAACTCGAAGCTAAAGTTGCTCGAGCGGAAGCTCGATTAGCCGCAGCTTTGGGTGCCCGAAAATTTGCATTCCAACGATTGTACGTTTAAGGGCCATCTTTAGTTTCTTTTCCTGATGGGAGATTAAAGGTGTAAACACAGTCAGGATGCATCTTTCAGTCTGACAAATTGAAAGATAAAGACCTTGTCTTCCTCTTACAGTTTAATTGTTCGTTGAAATACTGTGAGAGGAATTGCTCTCCTTCGCGAAAGCTACGGAGGGCAAAGCAACGAACTACGCTTGTAGATGTTTTTATAGCTCAATTTCGCACGAGGGTCACACCCTCCATCTCCACAAAAGCTCCTCCGATGAAAATTGGGGGATTTTTTGTGGGGAAGTAGAGTTCCCCCTCTTGGTAAAGAGCGAGGGTCAGGGGGCGTTATACTTTATAATACTTAGAGTATGAATTTCCTTGACCTCATTTTTCCCCGGCGTTGCTTGGGCTGTAACCGATTGGGAAGTTATATATGTAATGCGTGTCGAACCACATTGGATCTTCGGGGTCAACGCTGTCCAGAATGTGACCGGCCGGCAATTGATGGGATGACCCATCCAATATGTCTTCGTCCTCTGGGTCTTGATGGACTAGTGACTGTTTTTGAAAACAGGGGAATCATCAAAAAAGCCATCAAATCCCTCAAATACCGTTTTGTCTATGATGCGGCAGAAGAACTGGTTAATCTGGTTCCAGATAGCGCTTTGCAAAACCTGCCTATCAAATCAAATAGTTGGGCACTTTATCCCATCCCACTTCATAAGGATCGTCTCCGTTGGCGGGGGTTTAATCAAGCTGAAAAACTGGGACAATTTGTAGCTCAAAGATTGAAGATGAAAATGATTGATGGATTATTAGTCCGCACAGTAAAACGCACTCCCCAAGCTGATATTTCCCGCCGCGAAGACCGCATCCAAAACGCCCAAGGATTATTTCAGTTGAACAAATTATCAACTAGCAACCTGCCTGCCGGCAGGCAAGGTTCACAATTATCAATTCTTCTCTTCGATGATGTCTGGACAACAGGTGCCACCATGAAAGAAGCAGTCAAAGTACTAAAGCGGAGTGGACTAGGGAAAGTTTGGGGAATGACGCTCGCGAGGTGATTATGTAGATGGTTGTAGCTTTTCTCTAAAGCCATTAATAGCTTCTTTAAGATGATATCCCATATTGTTGCGTTCGGGGCCGAATCTTTGTGTACTGTCCCAGCAGTCAACCATTAGTTGCATGTATTCATGGTACAACTCATCTGCAGATTTTCCAGTCACTGACCCAAACATTTTTTCAAGTGTTCTACCGACAAAACCGGGGTCTTCCCATACTAAATAATTAAATGCATTAAGAAACATAATGTCTATTCATGCGAATTACGAAATGATAGCCTTAAAAGTTTGATAAAAACAAAAGCAGAGGGCATACTATTAATCTGAAAGGAAAAAATATTATGACCTCTGCCCCA
>LCEX01000017.1 GCA_000995415.1 Candidatus Gottesmanbacteria bacterium GW2011_GWC1_43_10 | reverse complement strand
GATAAATATTGTGCACCGGTTGGAGAAAAAAGATTTCGCGGGAAGGATAATAAGTCGGGAGGTTAACCAGGAAGTTGCCGAGGCCTACACCGAAGAACAAAAACACATTCTCATTAATTCGTTTATCGGTCTTTTATACAAGCTGTATGACCCTAATCGCACAGGTATCATGGGACCAATGCTCGAGCGAGCGATACGAAACGTGATGTTGACAGCAATGGAAGAACCAGGATCCACTCTGATTGAAGCACTGCGTTTACTCACATCTCCGGAATATGCAGAAACCAAAGTGCCCTATATCAAAGACCCTCTGGTCAAAACCTACTGGACAGAAGAATTGGCTCATACTTCAGATTTTCACAAATCGCAAACTTTAGGCTATTTTGTATCCAAGTTTGATCGGTTTGTCACGGATATAACTATCAGAAATATCATCGGACAATCAAAATCGGCGTTTGATTTTCGAAAAATCATGGATGAGAGAAAAATTCTCATCGTTAATTTATCAAAAGGTAGGTTGGGCGAGGAAAATTCGGCTTTTTTGGGACTCCTGCTGATTCCCAAGTTGTTGGTAGCTTCCATGGCGCGAGTGGATACACCGGAAGAAAAACGACCTGATTTTTATCTGTATGTTGATGAGTTTCAAAATTTCGCTACTCCTGATTTTGCGGAAATCATGTCAGAGGCGCGAAAATATCGCCTGAACCTTATAGTCGCCAATCAATTTATTGCCCAAATCCAGGAACAGGTACGAAATGCGGTTTTTGGCAACATTGGCACCTTGGGCGCATTTCGTGTAGGAGTAGATGACGCGAAATATCTCGCCAGCCAATTTGCTCCAGTTTTTGATGAGCATGATCTGACCAACAATAGTATCGGCAACCTGTATCTCAAACTACTCATCAACGGAAAACCGTCTGTCCCCTTTTCGGTGGCATTAAATTGGAACGACATCTCAACCGTCCCAACAGACACTCGAATCAAACAGCTAATTACCAAAATGTCTCAAACTAAATTTGGGGTACCGCGTTTGGTTATCGAAAACGAGATTGTTCAAAGAGCCAGATTGTATTAAACTGTCACCACTATGAATCTCGAGGATGAAATTGATGAACTACGGGCAAAAATCAGAGATTATCTTACTAATTCATTAAACGCGGGTCACATCACTCTTGATGAGGCAAAAAAAATCGCTCAATTCACGGCTGAAAATTTGACTTATACCCTACCCACTATTGAAGATGTCAAAAAAGTGATGGATAAAATGGAACAAGAATTTCCGGCACACGCCCCTCTAATAAAGGCGTTTTACTTGTCCGAAGAACTCAATGAGGCACGCAAAACTGCGGATACAGAAGTACTCCGGCTTATCGCGGAAGGCAAACTGACTGAAGCTCTTGATTTGCTTAATAAATATGGTTTAAAATAAAATACCATGACCAATCCAATCAATCCGGAGACGCCTGAAGATCAAGAAACGCGGGCCGCATTGGAACAAGAAGCGCAAGCAGCTACAACTGACTTCAGAACCGCCACAGCCCAAAACGATGAATCTCTAGGCGTCAAACTTGGTGCTTACGCTGCACATGTTACAAAAAATGCTGTAAAAAGCGCTGCGTTGGGGATTGGACAAATGGTACCAATTGTTGGCGATTTACCAGTCAGAGGTTACATGTTGGGCTCGGGAGCACTTGATGTATTGGCAGCCTATGATCTCAAAGACAGAAGTGTCCTTGAGAGAGCCGGATTAATCGCCAAAGGAGCTCTAAGGGTTGGCGGAGGAATTTCACTTACGCCACTTGCCGGACAAGCTAATTTTTTGGCAGAGATGATACCAGTAAGAAGATCACCAAATAAATAATATGGATCAAGCTGATAAAAAAACACAGCTTTTAAACCGAGCACGACTACTTTTGTCTCAAGCCCGATATGCTTCTCCTATTAACCAGTTGTTGGCTGCTTTTGCAATCGAGGCAAAAGACGTAACCGAGACTGAACTTGAAAATATTTGTCAAATCGTCGAAGAACACAACCAAAAACAAGAGGAAGTCTTTGCCACTTACAAAGCAAAAATGGAGACAGCTTTAAAAAAATATGCTAATATTATAAGCGCGTCACAAAAAACACCTGTCATTACACCCAACGTAATACAGGTGGGTCAAAGTAAATAAATCTATGACTGATCCACCATATGAATCTGCTGAATTTGCAGAAACAGGGGCGGCCCAAGAACTGGGAGATCGTGCTCAAAAAGCAGAAGCAAATTTTTTTAAAAAAACCTGGGAAAACGGACGAAAGTTGTATGAAAAACTGTCTAATAATCCAGTGGTCAGAGCTGGCGTTCTTACAGCGCTTGAGTTTGTGGGAATAGGGGTAGGTGGATACACATTGGCAGATGTCGTTCTTGGAGCCGATGCACTGGCAAATGTGAGAGAAGGTTTAAACATCTGGAGCAGACATTCTTTAAACGAAAGAGGTCAATATGTTTTAAAAGGTTTTCTTCAGGCCGGAGTCGCAGCTATACCTTTGCCCATATCTGGAATTGGAGATAAAGTCATACAAAACATTTTACCAATTAGACGTTAATTATATGAATGACAGGCTCTCAAAAAATGAACTGGTTGCAAAAGCAAAAAAACTTTTTGCCGAAGTCAAATACGCTCCACCGCTGAATTTGTTTTTAATTGAATCCTTACTGGCAAACAAGAATGCCACAGAAGAAGACTTAGAAAAACTATGCAACACTCTTGAAGAACACAACCAAAAACAAGATGAGATCTACGCTGAATACAAAGTTGAGTTGAAAAATGCGCTTACTGACTACCTCAAAAAAACACAAAAATCTCCTAAAAAATAAAAATAATTATCACTGCGCTCCCTAACCATCTGATCTCTTTTGATTCAGTTGCAATAACAAGGCAAGGCTTTTACAATAAAATATATATTAACGCCTAGAGACAGGCGTTTATAGTGTGTTTATGGAACAACATCCAGTACCCCAAAATGTGACCGGATTCCAGTTTAAGCTAATCGGTGATATCACTTTGAAGCAGTTTGCCTATTTGGCCGGAGGGATCATCGTAGCTTATATTACTTTTAAATTAAGTCTGATTCCGGTATTGCTGCGCTACCCTACCGCCATTTTTTCCGTCCTTTTGGGTTTTGGCTTGGCATTTGTGCCGATTGAGGAACGCCCCTTAGACCGCTGGTTGATAGCGTTTTTTAAAAGCATTTATTCGCCGACTCAATATGTGTGGAAAAAACACAATTCGCCGCCGGAATTATTGGTGCAGCTAGCGGAAAACCCGGCCATGGAAGTTGGAAAGAAAATAACGCCAACGCCCGCCTCCCCAATACCCACTTCCAATCAGGTTCCCCAACCTAGCGCTTCGGTCATACCAATTAGCACTTTACCGATCAATCAACCCCCACCTCCACCGCCACCATTAATAATAAATCAACCGGCAGTCAAACCGCTGCCACCAGTGAATATGCCCACCGCTTCAACCATTTTAAATAAGTGGGCACAAGGAGCTCCGGTGGTCAAATCCAAACCATTGCCGCCACAAACAGGCTTTTCCCCCTCAATCACCGGAAAACGCGTGGTGTATGAGGAAAAAGCCCCCGTTCCTCCCACCAGCAAACCTGACCCCAAACAAGTAGAAAAAATCAAATCGCAGTATGAAAAAAATGCGCAAAAACTGACTGACCAGATAAATTCTTTACAGGGCGAGCTGCAAAAAGGCACGATTGCCAAAGAACGCTTTTTGGAACTGCAACAAGTACTCATGGAGCTGGTAAGTGAAAAAGAGCGCTTGAGTAAAGAGCTGGCATTAGTCAAACGCCAGTTAAATGTAAACCCACAAGCCGTGATTGAACGACCAACTGAATATGTGCAGCCGCCACCCACCAAAAGCTCAGTGAAGATCGTTCCGCCCCAATCCTTGATCCATGTAGGCATACCCAAACTTACGAGTCAACCCAACGTCATCACCGGCATCATCAAAGACAGCCAAGGCAACCTGCTCCCCAACCTGATCGTGATGGTTAAAGATAAGGAAGGGATCCCGATGCGCGCGCTCAAAACCAACAAGCTTGGCCAATTTGCGGCTTCTACCCCTTTGACTACCGGAGTTTATATCATTGAAATTGAGGATCCGAAAAAAAACTTTCAATTCAACCAAATTGAAATAAACTTGGCAAACGAGGTTCTCTCGCCACTCGAGATCTCTGCTATCAGCCAACGGGACGTACTAAGACAAAAACTGACCCAGGAAATTTTTGGGGGAAATAAGTTATAATAAATGGCAAATGTAAATATCAAAATGATGTTTACGTCATCCTGAACTTGTTTCGGGATCTGAAGCGTTTTGGATCCTGAAATAAATTCAGGATGACAGTGCGCTGTCAATTTTCATTTTTGATTTTTCCATTTTAAATTAACATTGTCCTGCCTATGTCAAACGACGTTACACCAATCCGTTCTACCACCCAAGAGTTTCTGGAAATTGAGGATATCAAAAACGATTTGGTCTTATTAGCCAATGGTTCATGCGCCACCATCATCGAAACCACGGCGGTCAATTTTGGCCTGTTGTCGGAAAAAGAACAAGAGGCGTTGATTTTTGCTTATTCCGGCCTGCTCAATTCATTGTCTTTTCCGATCCAGATTTACTTGCGCTCCAAACGCAAAGATATTTCCGGTTACCTGACGCGTTTAGCTGAAGCAGAAAAAACCCAAACCAATCCGCTTTTGGCTAAACGCATAAGTCTTTACCGAACGTTTATTGCTGCGACAGTCAAAGAGCGTAATGTGTTGGATAAAAAATTTTACATCGTCATCCCCTTTTCGGCTTTGGAGCTCGGAGTAACCAACGTCAATGCCCTGATCAAACGCAAGGGCCTACCTTATCCCAAAGACTATATTTTAAATCGGGCGCAAACAGTGCTTACTCCCAAGCGTGATCATCTTTTACGACAGTTAAACCGCCTGGGACTTAAAGGCACCCAACTCACCACCCAAAAACTGATCGATCTGTTTCAAAGTATTTACAATCAAGATACGGAAACAAAATCCACGGATATTGCCGGCGCCACCGCACCGCTGGTAAACAAACAACCATGGTGAAGTTTGAATTTACATTGCTGTTTTTACCAAAAAAACCGCCTCCTCCGGGAGTATCACCAACTGCGGCTAAATTTGCCGAGGGCATGGTGACGGTCAAAGACATCATTGCCCCGCCGGCAGTGGAAGTAGATTTTGATTTTTTGAAAATCGGGACCAAGTTTTTTCGGACTTTGTTTGTCGCCGGCTACCCCAGGTTTGTGACTGCTAATTGGCTCTCGCCACTTATCTCTTTTGACCATTCGCTTGACGTATCCATGTTTATATACCCGCAGGAATCCAAAGAAATCCTCGACAATCTCAAGCGCAAAGTGGGTGAAATGGAAGCGACTATCCAATCGGATATCAAGCGCGGTCGGGTGATTGAACCGTCTGTTCAGGTGGCTCTGGAAGACGCGCTCGAACTCCAACAACAACTAGCCAAAGGTGCAGAGCGTTTTTTTCAATTTGGATTGTATATCACCATCCCCACAGAGACACTCGATGAACTAAACCAAGTAAGTAAACAGGTGGAGTCAACGCTCGCGGCTTTACTGATTATCACCAAAAAAGCCACTTTGCAAATGGAAGAGGGTTTTAAATCCACTCTTCCCCAGGGTCAAGATCGACTGATTATCACTCGCAATATGGACACCACCTCTTTGGGCACAACGTTTCCTTTTACCACATCAGAGCTAACTGCCAACGAAGGCATTCTCTACGGCATCAACGAACACAATGATTCACTGGTCATTTTTGACCGCTTTACTTTGGAAAACGCCAACACGGTGGTATTTGGTAAATCAGGCGGCGGCAAAAGCTACCTTGTCAAACTTGAGATTCTACGCTCAATCATGTTTGGTACCGAAGTCATCATCATCGATCCCGAAAACGAATATGAAACCATGTGTCAGGCAGTTGGCGGTGAATACATCACCTTTTCCTTTAATGCTCAAACCAAAGTCAACCCGTTTGACCTGTCCCAACTTACCAGTTCCGGCGAAAACGAATTGGGCTTGAAAATCCTGTCGCTTCATGGACTGTTTAAGGTCATCATGGGCAAGCTCTCGCCAGAAGAAGACGCTCTCCTGGATCGGGCCTTGATCTTGACCTACAAGCAAAAAGGCATCACCCAAGACCCACAAACCCAAAAACATGAGCCACCACTCATGGAGGACTTGTACAAGGTTTTGTTGGGCATGGAAGATGCTGTCTCCAAAAGTCTAGCTGATAGGATTGAAAAGTTTATCAAAGGCTCGCTCACCGGTCTTATTAACCAACAATCAAACATCGACATCAAAAACCCGTTTACGGTCTTTTCGATCCGTGACCTAGCTGATGAACTGCGACCGATCGCCATGTATATCTTACTGGATTTTATCTGGACCAAAATCAGGCGTGATATTAAGCGTCGGGTATTGATCGTAGATGAAGCCTGGTATTTGATGAAATATCCAGATAGTGCCAATTTCCTAAACTCGATTGCCAAACGCGCGCGCAAATACTATTTGGGACTAACTACGATCACCCAGGACGTCGAAGATTTCCTGGCTGTGGACTTGGGTAAAGCTATCGTTCAAAACTCTTCGATCCAAATTCTACTCAAACAATCAGCCGCAGCCATTGACAAAATCGCCGAAATCTTTTATTTATCGGAGGGCGAAAAACACTTGTTGTTATCGGCCGACGTGGGTGAAGGTTTGTTTTTTGCCGGACCGGCACACGTCTCGGTACGGGTGATCGCCTCTCCGGACGAACACCAGCTGATCACGACCAAACCGCAAGAGTTGCAGTTCAAAAAACCCGCTTCTCCTCCCCCACCACTGGCGACGCCTCAAACAACGCCTCAGATCACACCTTCTCCAACCGTGGAATTTAAACCGGTGCCGCAGGTGTCCTATCCGATCAAATGATCGCGCCACAAGTTTTTTAAGTAATTTTAGGCCGCATCCGTTAATAACCTGATCTGTATCATATTGAAGGATGCGGCACAAAGGGCCGTAGTCGTTACTAACATTGCATGTTATTAACGAACGGCCCTTAGCGTGTATAATAGGATATATGAACCAGGATTGGGAAAAATTAGCAGACCAGGTCCTTGATTTCAGAAATTATATTGTCAGCCAGTACAACCTGCCCGAGACCAACCTGCTTTTGCTTCAATATGAGGTGGACGGTTTTATTGTCCGGTTGGGGCCAGAATACACTTCCCTTTGGCATGGTATTTTAGATAAAATTTCCACCCGCCCACTGACTCTATCTGAAGCTCCTTACCGCGCTTCGTTAGATGGTTTCTTACAAAATCTGGCCCAGGAATTTCGTACCAAAACTGCGGTTGAAGGAGCAGTCCCGACTATCAATCCCGAGGCCTTAAAAGCTGCGCAGATGGAAATGGCTCGGCGGGTAGAAATGGCGGCTCAACACCAATCAAACTGGAAACAAAAGTGGCAAAACCAAATCAAAGAATACAACCAAAAGGTCATGGAAAACGCCGCCGTAGTAGCAGAACTTACCAAGCTCGGAGACCCCAGATTTAAAGGTAGTGATTTTACCGCGGCGTTAGTTGAGACGTATCGCGAAGATCTTAAAAAGGGCCGCAGAGAGCCGGAGCAAATTGGGCTTGATTTTCAGACTAAACAGGAAAGGCTGGCCCTGGGATTACCACCCAACGCTTCCCGAATTTTGGTAGACGTCTACAAACTCATCCAGCAACAGTCTTTGATCGATGAAGCAGCCTCAACCGCAGTCCCGACTTCGGCTAGCCTGGACCAGGCTGCCACTATCGCTACCGCGCTTCAGGTCGTACCGGCACTAACCATAATGCGTTTGTCAGAAGCGGATATTTCCAAATTGGCCGTGGATATGGGCTTTGCTTTAGAAAACAGTCCGGCGAGTTTTGGCTTGCGGTTCCAACAGCAATTAATAAATTATGGCCTAGCTCCAGATGTCGCAAGCACTTTTCTTTATCGTCTGCAACAATTGACTGGAAAAGCCCAGCCGACCACACCCTCTGGTCCAACCACTCCGTCCTCGCCCACATCTTCCACTCCGGTTTTAAATTTACCTAGCCAATTGGGACAGCGCTTAAACTTGTTTGTCCAGGATTCCTGGTTGGCCTTACAAAGGTTTGGTCAAAATATATTTGATCAACTATCAGGTTTGTTTCGTTTTTCAGGTAGCGTAGGGATTGGTCAAGCCGGAGGCGCCATCGGCTCAGCTGCCAGCTCTATTGTTAACGGCCTTTTTAAGGCAGCAAGCGCCACGCCCTCATGGTTGAACGATGCTAGAAATAGATTAAGCACACTGTCAGTCGCAGGCAAATTGATTCAAAAAACCTTCTTCCAAAAATATGGTCTGGTCTTGTTGTTTGTGGGTTTGGTGGTCTTCTTTGTTTTTGGCACTGGTTTTACTTCCTTGTCTGACCAGGTGGCACTGGCGCCAGCAAATCAAGTTGTTCCCGTTTCGGGCGGCGGAGGTGGTGGAGATGGCGGCACCCCAGGTATTTGTGAGGTGCCCCAAACAGGTTGGTGCAGTCTTAATAATCCAGTTACCCGCCTAGGAACTGTTTTTAAAGATCAAGCCCAAAATGCCGCAATCATTTGCGGCCGCGAAAGCGGTTGGGCCGGAGCCGGAGCTGCCAACATCGTAAATGACAGTTGTCTAAGCGGAGACGATCCCTTTCGTCATTGGGTGGACTGTAATGCCACCCGTTGTCCCCGTTCGCTTGATTATAGCGTGGGGCTTTTTCAGATCAACATGTTGGCTCACCCTGACCCAAGAAACGGCCTGCCTTTTCTGAGTTCTCCGCAGGGCGCTGGTTTAAAGAAAATCTTGGATAGTTACGGAGTCAGTTCTTGTAAAAACGCGTTCTCTTATATCGGAACTGTCCAAAACCCTGACTGCAAAATCAGCAATTGGCCTCTTTTACAAGATTGTGTTAAGTGGTTTCAGGATCCGGTTAACAATACCGCCTTTGCCAATTTCTTGTCTGGCACCGGCAAGAATTGGTGTCCGTGGTCAACGGCACGCAGCTGCGGTATAGTACAATGTTAGTAACTAAATATGCGTAAAAAGGAAACTCTTATTTTTATTCTTTTCTTTGCTTTGTTGCTGCTGGCTCTATGGTGGGGATTTAATTTGAGCAGGCAGCCCAAACCCATTCTTTCACCAAGCCCGACAGAAGAGGTGTTTCCCAAAAAAATCAGTGATTTTCAAACCCAAATTTACATGAAGAAAAGAACATATGACATCACTTACATACCTTCTTTAAATGAATATGCGATTGTAATTTATGGAATTCCTTTTGAACCAGCAAGAAAAGAAGCGGAACAAGCGTTCTTGGAAAAACTAGGCCTTTTGTCAACACAGGCTTGTGGTTTACGAGTCACCATCTCTACACCACCTTTTGTTAACCCTGAAGAATCAAAACAAACTTATTCATTGAGCTTTTGTGGAACCTCTCCCGCGCCAAACCCCTAAGTTTCTCACTCCTGCACCCGAACCGGCATGATGATATAAAGAAATGAGGTGTCTTGACGCGGTTTGAATGCGCCCGGAGCCAAAGCGCCATTTAACTCCATCACCACTTCTTCTTCTGGAAAAACATTTAGCATTTCTGCCAAAAAACGGACATTAAAGGCAATTTCTACGGGCGCTCCCTCCGTTTCAACATTTAGGGTGGTTTTGTTTTCACCAATTTGCGGCGTATTAGCCGAAATCACTACTTGTTTGTCGGCAATTTTCAGCCGCAAAATATTAGCTGATTCTTTGGCATAAACCGCGGCCAGCTTCACAGCCCTCATTAATTCCTGTTTTTGAAAAACAACTTGGGTAACTCGCGCAGAAGGAATGATTTTTTCATAAGCTGGATATTCGCCCTCAATCAGTCGGGTGGTAATCTGCGCTTCAGGCAAAACAAAGGCGATTTGGTTCCGATCTTGGCTTAAGTATAAATCAATGTTTTCGCTATTTTCCTCGCCCACCAAACGATAAACTTCTGCTAGAGCCCGAGCCGAAACTACAAACCCCTCTCCCAAACCTTCAACTCCCTTAAGCTCTTTTAGAGCTAACCGGTAGCCGTCTGTGGCCACCATCAGGAATTTCCCGTCTTTTTTAGTAAATTTGGCGCCGGTCAAAAGCGGTCGACTCTCGTCTGTGGAGGCCGCGCTCAAAACAAAAGGCATACCCTCTCCAAGGATGTTCTTGTTTAGACTTGCGTTCTTTTTATCCCCAAGACTAGGTAGTGGTGGAAACTCCTTGGCATCAATCCCACTAAGTGTGGCTTCGCTTTCACCACAAATCACTTTCAATGTTGATTGCGACACAAATAATTCTGCCTTTTCTCCAGAAAAGGAATTGATCAGTTCCCCAAAAAGTCGAGATGGCACAGAAATTTCTCCTCTTGTTTCGATATCTGCTCCGATCCAAAAAGAAATTGTGGTTTCGAGATTGGTTGAAGAAAGTTTTAGGCGTCCGGTCTCTGTTTGTAAAAGCACGTTTGCTAGTATGGGTAGTTGAATTCTCGAAGAAACATTTTTGCCCACAAAAGACAGGGCTTTTTGTAAGTTCTTTTGTAATACAGTCAAGTGCATATTTTCGTACCTACTTTAGTAGTTGTAGTAGTAGGGCGCGTCGATAAGTGTACTGATTTTTTAAAAAGCCTGCAAGGACCACAAAATTCCACCCCCAAAGTTATACCCATCCGCCTCGCTCTTTTTGTGGACAAGTTTGTGGATAACCCCAAGCTTTTGTGGATATGTGTGTAACACGGGAAAACTTATCCAAAGGCCTCCTTTTTTATCCACTCCACATCTTCTCGGAGCTGAGCGTTTGTTGACAAAAGGTGGGTAATTGTGTCCACCGCATGTAAAACCGTAGTGTGGTCTCGTCCGCCCACCCAGGTGCCCACCTCTTCCAGAGGTAGCTCGAGCTGGGTGCGAAGTAAATACATGAGGACTTGGCGGGGACGAGCCAGCGGTCGGTTACGTTTGGCACTTTTGATTTGGCTTAAACTCAAATTAAAGCGGCGGATTACGATTTCGGTCACGTCTTTGGGAGAAACAGATGTGGCTTGAGACGACTGGCCATTGGCAGCTGGTTGCCCAGCCACAGCCCGAGCCAGATCTTCAGTTAGGGGAAGACTTTTTATTTTAACTTCTGTTAAAAGTTTGGTGAGTACGCCCTCAAGGCGCCTGACTGAATCTGATGTCGCAGCCAGGATTTGGGTAATCGGCATTGACAAATCAACCCCTTTTTGTTGAGCTTTGATGCGTAAAATCGCGCACCTCAATTCAAAGTCTGGTTTTTGCATGTCTACCAATAATCCACCTTCAAATCGGGATTTAAGTCGTTCTTCCAGGCGATCTATTTCGTGCGGCGGCCGGTCTGAAGTCAGGACGATTTGTCCCCCTTCCCGCTGGACCGCGTTAAAAGTGTGGAAAAATTCTTCCTGGACGCGGATTTTACCCTCAAGAAACTGCACGTCGTCAATTAGGAGGATTTGGGCACTGCGGTATTTGTCCTTAAACTTTTTAGTAGTTTTGGTTTGGATAGCGTCGATGATATCGTTAGTAAATTCCTCACCCATGCAATAAATCACTTTGGTGTTTGGCTTTTTGACTAACACTTCATTGCCAATAGCCTGCATTAAATGAGTCTTGCCCACGCCCACTCCACCGTAAAAAAACAACGGATTATAGTTGGTGCCGGGTGAAGATGCCACGGCCGTGGCTGCGGCATAAGCCATATGATTGGTTCCCGACACGGCATAAGTATCAAAAATGAAATCCGGTCGTAAATGTGCCGCCACCGCGCGATTGGGGGTAACCGGGGCAGAATTAAAGAGGGGTCCCATGCTTGCGGGCGGAGTAGACTTTGTGGAAACGATTTTAAACAACAAGCTGGTGTTTTGACCCGTCAATTTGTCCATGTGGCTTTTGATAAGCGCGTAGTAGCGGGTTTCCATGAGCATTACAGCCACCGCGCTGTTGCAACCGACAGTAGCCACATTATTTTCCAAACCGACGATTTTGGTTGGCAAAAAAAAGGTCACAAAAGTGCCCTTGGTGACCTGAAGCTCAAGCTGGTCTAAGATGGTTTTCCAAAGTCTGGCGGTATCCACAGGCAATAATTTTTTATATGCGGCAAGTCAAAGACGGAACGAAAGTTTTGCGGCAGTCACAAGGCCACCTCATCTTATAAAAAGTTATCCACAATTGTCAACAGGTCAAAAGGTATGTTACAATACCACTATGCCAAAACGCACTTACCAACCAAAAAAACTCAAACGCGCCCGCACCCATGGCTTTCGAGAGCGGATGAAGCGATTTGACGGCAGAAAAGTCCTCAAGCGTCGGCGCCAAAAACAACGCCACAAACTAGCGCTTTAATAGCCTGTCTCCAGTTGATTTACTTCATTTGATGAGGTTTAAACAACGAGGAGAGGGAAAATTTTCTAAAAAACCACTTTTAAATATATATGTTACCTTCCAAGCTTAGACTTCCGATGGTAGAGGCCCGCCGACTTTTAAAAACTGGCCAGCGCGTGCGCTCTGAATCTTTGGAATTAATATACAGCGCAAGTCAAAAACTACACCCACGCTGGTTGGTGCAAGTTCCCAAACGAGTGGTTAAACTAGCCACCCGGCGTAACCGGTTGAAGCGTGTTTTGCACCAAGCTGCCTTTGTTTGTCATTCCAAAGTAACTACGCCCAGCGATTTCCTGATCAGGGTCAAGCAGCCGCTCCCCCATTATTCAAGCAAACAAGCCACAAAAGACCTAAGCGAATTACTGGTTCAAACCAAAACAACATGAAACAAGTGGTCTTAAAATCAATCCGTCTCTACCAAAAAATTTTTTCACCTGACCAAGGTTTTCTCGGACGAGTATTTTTGGGAATTGCCTGTCGATTTGCTCCGACCTGTTCTGAATATACACATATTGCGGTTTCGCGCTATGGTATAATCAAAGGATTGGTTTTGGGATTGAGACGTATCAGCAAGTGTCACCCCTGGGGCGGTAGCGGTTTTGATCCGGTGACGTAAAACCTTTTAATCATATGGGTAACCTATTTCTGCAACTGATTTTGTGGGTTTATCATTATCTCGCCTTTGAAAATTTGGGCATAGCCATATTGGAAATCTCCGTTCTTTCGCGGATCGTGCTCTACCCAGTGACCAAACAACAGTTGCATTTTAGTAAGAAAATGAACGAACTTAAACCACAGCTGGCGGCGCTCAAAGCCAAACACAAAGACAACAACCAAGTTCACATGCAAGCACAAATGGAACTTTATAAACAGCATGGAGTCAACCCCACAGCCGGTTGTTTACCAAGCATCGTACAAATTGTGGTATTGTTTGGGTTGTTTGGAGCGATGAACGAAATTTTAAAAATGAAAATCAATACGGTATTTTTGATTTGGGACATGGCCAAACCTGATGCTTATAAAATCGCTGGACTTCCTTTTATGATTCCTGGGATATTGGTGATTGCTGCGGCCGCAACTCAATATATCCAAATGAAGATGATGATGCCTACGCCGCCCAAGATTCGCCAAGAAGATAAACCCAAAGAGGTTGCAGAAAAAGCAGGTTTTATGGAAAGCTTTGTTGAATCGCAAGCCTCGATGGTTTGGATGTTTCCGCTCATCTTTTTACTTTTTGGCACTCAATGGCCATCAGGCCTTGCGCTTTATTGGTCAACCAGCAGCTTGTTGATGATTTTGCAACAGCTCAAAATGCCTCAGTCGCTTCCGATAAAAAAATAACTTCATTTAAAAGACACACAGTCTTTGACGTACAGTAGCATCAGCGGCCTAAGTCTGGTATAATTTATGTGTCTTTATCAATATGAATCCAGAAACTTTACAAACTATTGAAAAACTTACCCAAGAACTTTTGGCGCAGTTGCAGGCCACTTCCACGATAAAAGTCGCGGAAAATGACGGCGCGGTTTTGGTCACGATCGATACGGCTGAACCAGGGATGTTGATCGGTCGTCACGGTCGTAGTCTCGAAGCCATCCAAATTCTTTTGGGCCAGATGGCATATAAAAAATTGGGGAGTTGGACTCGGGTAGTAGTCACCGTTGGCGATTATCGCGAGCGCCGGGCGCAGCAACTTGTGGAAATGGCCCAGACAGCTGCTCAGCGTGTGGTGGAAACTCACGAGCCGGTAGAATTTATGGATTTGACTCCGGCCGAACGCCGAGAGATCCATATGGCTCTTTCTGATCACCCACAAGTCGCATCTGTTTCGGAGGGCGAAGGCCGAGACCGGAAATTGGTCGTTAAACTTAAAGCGTGACCCGATTTAAAAACAGCCTATTTTTTTTATTACTGGTTTTGCTTCCCACCCAACTTGGTAAACACATTTGGTTGGATACTTCTTTAGTCCTAGGCAGAAGAATTGATTATCTCTCCCCCACGCTTTATCTCACAGATGCGATTTTACTATCCGCAGCGACAGTTTATTTTTTGGCGTTCAACTTGGGAGCTCGCCAGCGTTTTTGCATATTAAGCCTGGGATTTTGGGTTATAGGAATAGGGTTGTGGATACTCCCCCACCCAAGTCTAATTTCATTTTATGTGTGGTTTAGGTTTTGGATAATTGGAGTTATAGCGTGGTTAGTAAAAGAGAGGCAACCCAAGATGCGGGAAGTGCTGATTCCTCTGGGCTTGGGTGTGGTCGGATCTGCGATCTTGGCGGCGGGCCAATTCTTGCTCCAGCGTGCAGTGGGCGGTCCAGCTTACTTTTTGGGTGAGCGCTCATTTTTGGCTACTTCTCCAGGAATTGCGCAGGTGATTATTAATGGCCGACTATATTTACGACCTTATGCGACATTTTCCCACCCCAACGTATTAGGTGGTTTTTTGGCTACTGTGTTACCAATTTTTTTGTTCACAAAAATTAAAAAACAGCGTTTTTTTAAAATGGACTTTTTGATTTTGACAAGTGTTGCTTACTCCATCTGGTTGGGGATTTTTATTTCTTTTAGTCGGATCGCTTGGTTAGCTGCTCTCGGATCAAGTGGATTTTTTCTGTTTGCGAAAGCAAAACGCAGATTCTGGTGGGGGGTGTTGGCGGTAGTGATATTACTGGTGGTGATGGAAGAAATGACCTTAGGCCGATTTGGCAACCTATTTAGCGTAGATATAGAATCGATTAGTGAGCGCCAACAACTGTTTCAGGCGTCACTTATAATGATTGGTAGCTCCCCTCTTTTGGGCAGTGGTTTGGGTAGTTTTATTTCAAACTTACCTCAAGTGTTGATTGGTTCTAGGTTGTTACAACCCGTTCATTCTATTTATCTACTTATTCTTAGTGAAACCGGAATTGTGGGTTTTGCCCTATTTTTGTTTCTCATTGGAAAAACCATAATGACTGCTATCTCCAAGCACCGTTCGGCAGCTTTAGCCGCGCTGATAACGATATTGTTTTTGGGTTTATTTGACCACTATTTTTATACCCTTCCCCAAACCCAACTGTTGTTTGGTGTGGTTTTAGGTTTGATTTATGCGTAAACCAAACCTAACCTGAGTAGCTGTTTTTCCTTCACGCCACGGGCCCTGCCGTACGCTAGTCAAGTAGTTTGGCATTGTTTTTTATCTACCTTGATTGCAAACCAGAGTAATGGGGGTTAAAATGAGAAAACTTTAACTCATGAGCCTGAAACAAATTACATTAAATACCACCATTCAAATCGCCGGTCGCTTAGTCAGTTCCGGCCTGTCATTTGCAGTAACGCTGATTTTAGCCCGGATTTTGGGCGCAAATTTTTTTGGTGAATACATCAAAATCAGCGCCTTCGTCACCCTGTTTTATTTAGGTGTGGATTTCGGTCTCAATTTGATTTTTCTCAAAACCGCCGCCAGATCTGACTTAGTAAAACTGCCGCAATTTTTAGGTTTACGTCTGGGTTTGGGTTTAGTGTTGGCAGTTTTGGCAGTAGTTGGTATTTATATTTTGTCTCTGGTCAACCCTGGTTTTACAGTCGTGATGCGTAGTGGGGTGGTGATTGGCAGTTTGGCCATCATCATGTACGCATTTTGGCTTTCTTTAGGTGCTGTTTTTCAATTGCGGCTGCGTTTTGACCAGGCAGCTTTAGCCGAAGTGGTAGGTGCGGGAGTGGTTTTGATTTTAGTAGTGGGATTTGCAGCTTTTTTTTTGCAGCCAATCCAAGGTGTGTTGCTTGCAACCTGGTTATTGGTTTTGGATCTGGGGATATCAGTGGTGGTAGGCCAGGTTTTTTTAAAACTTCCCCGGAGAAACTGGTGGCCGCAAATTGATTGGCAGCTTTGGCGTAAATGGTTTGGTGAAAGTTGGCCGTTGGGCGCGACTTTAATTTTAAATGTGATCTATTTTCGGATCGATACTTTGATTTTGACAGCATATCGGTCAAGCGGTGAAGTGGGAGCATACGGTTTGGCATATAAATTTTTTGAACTGCTGTTGATTTTGCCGACATTTGCGATGAATAGTATTTATCCGTTGTGGCTTAAACGCCAAACATACGATCGTAAGTTTTGGCAACAACTGAAACTTTTATTTGGCGGACTGTTGTTACTATCAATCATAGGCGGGGGAGTGGGCTGGGGATTGGCGCCGCTCGTTGTGTATCTAAAATCTGATTACGTTTCATCTGTGGGATTTTTACGACTACTTCTTTTGTCGCTACCCATTTTTTATTTAACCAGTCCTTTGATGTGGTTATTTGTGCTACTCAATGCGCAGCGCCAACTTTTGGTGGTATATGGTAGCGCTACGGTATTAAATGTAGCCGCTAATTTGTGGTTAATACCACAATCCGGAGCCGCTGCCTCAGCCATCATCACTGGAATAACTGAACTGTGGGTATTAATTTGGGCGTATTTAAAATTTAAAAAACTGACGTATGCCAAACTTTCTTAGACTTAATATTTTTTGTGATGGGGGAGCCAGAGGAAATCCCGGGCCGGCGGCGGTTGGGGTGGTGATCCAAAATGCAACCGGAGAAATAATTGCCAAGCTGGGTCAGGTGATTGGAGAAACCACGAATAATGTGGCTGAGTATCGGGCGGTGATTGCCGCTTTTAAACTTTTACGTAAGCAAAACCTCACGGCTCAACAACTGAATTTTTATTTGGATTCGCAAGTAGTACAAAAGCAGTTGGCAGGACTTTACAAAATCAAAGCCGCGCACTTGCGTGAGTTGTTACAACAAGTGCGGATAGCTGAAAGAGAATTTGCAGGTAAAATAATTTATAGCCAAATCCCTCGCAAAAAAAACTTTCAAGCTGACCAACTCGTGAATATTGCGCTTGATAAACAACAACTTGCATAAATTTGTTGTAACAACGGTCTTCCGCACGCTCTCTTCGAACTAATTAGCCTCAAAACCTCAAATTTGGCTTGTGTTTTTCGAACGTTTTTGTAGAATGGGGAAGACATGAACGAAACGAATAATTTTTTTGAAACCAAAATGGCCAGTGAAAATAACCCTAAAGCTGTATTTATTGGAGAAGATAAGGAGAGAGTGGAAGCCTTAGCGCTTTACTTATCCCAGCACAGTGTCGACCTATTTGCGGGGAAAACTTTGGACGATGCGTTTTACGGCGACTATTTTTTTTATGTCGGAGACGAAGATCAGGTGAAAAATTTTGCGACCGAAAATGCAACTCGGCTTCCCAAGACCCTGTTGATTTTAACTCTGGTTTCGGATCTAGTTCATTTGCAACAGTTGGTTGAAAAGTTCCCGCAAATAAAAGTGGTGACTTTGGGTAAAGACATAGTGGTTGATGCCGAGGTCAGTCAAAGAATTATTGAATTCTTTCTTGGATCAAACATGCAGATTTTGGCTTTGGGGCAGAGCGAAAAAGACGTGTCCCAGATAAAAAAAATAGAAGTTGATTTAAACTCGGGTATTTCTGCTAGTCTTTCGCCAGCCGCAGTTGTGACTCCAGAAAATTTAGTTCCCAAAAAAGATTCCGATTCCGTCACGTCAATTTATGAAGATAACAATTTGGAATTAAAAAATTTGAACCACCAATCGCCAACCCAAAACAATTTGTCACAGCAAGTAGCCAATCTTTATGCAAAAGACACGGTAGAGTTGCCGGAAACAAGTTTGTCTTCATCCCAACCCAAAGTTAAAACCAGCAGGCGGATTTGGCAAGGAATAATTTTGGGTTTACTTTTGTTGTGCTTGCCATTTGTGACTTTGATGGCGACAACGCTAGCGGGTGGAGGCTTGGTCTACTGGTCATTGTCAGGAACTTTGCCAAAACCCCAAACAACTGATACCGTGCTTACGGTCGCGCAATATTTGTTAAAGTTTGCTGACTTAAATTTAAAAATAATGACTCCGGTAGCTTGGTTACTAAAACAAAATACTGTTTACGATTTGGTCCAAGAGTCCTTGACCGCAGCCGAAGATGTAGCAGTTGCAGGCTTACTGGTTAGTCGCAGCCAAAAAACCGGCAAACTGTTACTAGCTGGATTTTCAGGGGAAAAGTCTAGTTTGCCCACCGGCGAACTGGTTTTGCAAACAGAGCAGGATTTAACCCAAGCCAACCGGTTTGGGTCTTGGTGATTTTAGGTCGCGGATCGATACGGCAGCAAGCAAATTACATAACTTACGTGAGCTACTAATAAGCACTCGGGATGCGGTCTCGCTTTTGTCCCAAGTGGCATTAACAGGCAAAAAAACTTACTTAGTGGTTTTTCAAAACAATATGGAGCTTAGGCCGACTGGCGGATTCATCGGGAGTTTTGGACTACTGACTTTGGAAAATGGTCAAATCAAAGATTTTGCAGTTGAAGATGTGTATACCGCCGATGGTGCACTCAAAGGTCATGTTGATCCGCCGCCACCGATTCGTATTCACTTGGAACAGGAGCACTGGTATATGCGTGACGCAAATTGGGATCCGGATTTTACTCAGACTGCGCCCCGGCTCAAATGGTTTTTGGAAAAAGAATTGGATATCAGTGTTGATGGAGTGATTGCTCTTGATTTGGAAGCGGTGAAATCAATTTTGGAAATGACCGGGCCAATTGATCTAGCTGATTTTGGGGAAAAGATCACTGCCGAAAATTTATTTCCCAAACTCCAAGCCCAGATCCAAACTGATTTTTTCCCAGGTTCGACCAAAAAACGGGATTTACTAGGCGCGCTTTTGCGTTCCTTGATCACGCAACTCATGTCTAGTAAAAATATTTCTCTGGGCGTTGCCGGAGCAAAACTGCGACAAAATTTATTGTCTCACGACATCCTAATTTGGTTTAGCGAAGCGCACGTAGAAAGAAGCGTACGTAGTTTTGGCTGGGGAGGGGAGATGCTGCCTATTGGTTCGTGCCTGATACCCAATTGTTTAGCTGATTATCTGATGGTGGTAGATGCCAATTTGGGTGTAAATAAGGCCAATGCATTTGTGGGACGGAAAGTAAAAGATGTGGTCAAGCTCAACCTTGACGGTCAAGCTGAACACGCTCTCTCAGTAAGTTACCAAAATAATTCGCCAGGAAGTGGGGGATTGGGCGGAGAGTACAAAAATTATTTACGCATTTATATGCCGCTTACGGCCAAACTTGAAGGTGTGACCAGTGACGGCAGATTATTGAAGCTAGCCACCGACGAAGTTGCTTCTGAATCGAGCGTCTTAGTCCGACAAGAAAGCAATTTTCAGGTGGTAGAAACTTTAGTTTTGGTTCCGGTGCAGGGCGAAAAAAACCTTAACTTTAGTTACAAGTTGGTTAATCCGGGTATACCCCCAGCTCAACCTCGTGCTTATACCTACAAAATCCAAAAACAACCAGGAATAGTGGATGATTTCAGTTTTGACTTAGTATATCCGCCTAGTTTGCGGCTCACAAAACAGATCTGGTCACCAGCGTTCTCGGTAGACACGCTTGTAAAGGATGGGCAGATCACATATAATACAACCTTGTCCCAAGACCTGGTGTTTGAGGTCAGTCTGGGACCTAGATAATACTAGATAATATATGAAGCAAATTCCGCTCACAGCCTCCAAAAGAACTTTGGTAGGCAGAAAAGTCAAGCAACTTCGTCAACTTGGTCGATTGCCAGCCAATATTTACGGTAACCAGGTACCCAGTGTGGCGGTTGAAGTAAATCTCAAAGATTTTACCGCGGTGTTTAAACAAGTCGGGGAAACAGGTTTGGTAGAGTTGACCGTAGACAACGAAAAACGGCCGGTGCTCATCAAAAACGTCCAAATCCATCCGGCGACACAAGCTCCGTTGCACGTAGAATTTTACCAGGTGGATCTCAAACAAAAAGTCAAAGCCAAAGTCCCGGTAGAGCTCACTGGGCAAGCTCCGGCAGTAGATCAAAAATTGGGAGTTTTGCTGACGCTTTTGGATGAAATTGAGGTGGAGACATTGCCGGCAGATCTTCCTGAAAAATTAACCGTAGATGTGGGGAAACTGGCTCAAGTAGGAAATACGATTAAAGTCAAAGACGTGAGTTTACCAACTGGAGTAACAGCTATCACTTTGCCCGGCGCAGAAGTGGTAAAAATTGGAGAACTTGTGACCAAAGAGGCCCAAGCCCAAGCTGAAGCCGAAGCTGCGGCCAAAGCTCAAGCTCAAGCTGAAACTGCGGCGGCGGCACCAACTGCAGTTGCCCCGGGTGCTACGCCTCAAGCTGCTACACCTACTGCGGAAACCCCCAAAACTCCTCCCGCCAAAACCGAGAAATAAAAAGTTAACCCGACACTTTAAACATTAAGGTTTCCAACTGTAGATCTTCTCAGAAAAATTTTTAGGGGGATTGTTGATTATCTATATCGAGACCTTTCTTAATTTCCGAAAGTGACATATTAGTTGGTTTACTTGGGTCCTGAAAGGTTCTGACCTGAAGCTTAAATATATCTAAAAGGTATCTATCAAGTCCTTCAGGAAACCCATAGTCATCAGGGACAAAGCTTCGATAAGGAGTTAACAAAGAATGTGCCACCTCACTAAAAAGGCTGCTCATAATTCTGTTAGCTAGTTCCCTCCGGTTACCAAGGTCAAAGTAGGCGACGTCTTGTTTGATCAATCTTTGTCCTACTTGGTGCATGACCACATTAGTACGAACCACCAGATCATCCGATGAGCGCTTGATGTCAAATGTCTCCTCCCAACCTCGTATGACTTGTTCGTTGTCTTGAAACCAAGTTCGCACATTGGCACCTGCCCATAGAAGAGGTTTGCCGCCATTATATTTCAAAGCTTTTTCCAGGGGTAAATTAAGCCACTCGGTAATGATATCGCGGGTAGTTGCCAGCTTTCCACTAATCATCTCGAGGTAAGTTTTTAAAAAAACAAAGTCCTTTACTTTAAATATTCGTTTTTCCAGACCGTGCTGAAATTCATGATACAAACCACTGAAGAAGTTCAATAATTCATAGGGAAGAAAATTTGTATTTTTGGCGTCAAACGGATTGAGTACAACCCTTGCTCCTAGTGAGTCGTAATTAGCGGATGTAATAGGAACTGACCTAATAACGACACCTTTCATGGGAATGGCTAACAGTGGAAAAACCTTGGCAAATCTTTCAATCAAACCTCGAACGTATTCTGAATCAAGGTGGTAGACCGTGGGATCTGCTTCGACTTCAACACTCATCTTATGAACCCGACTTTCAGCTTCGTGACCAACTTCATTTACCCTAGTTCCCCAAAACTCAGGCTGAATCATGTATGCTGCGGGTTGATCTGCAGTCAGTTCGCCCCGGGCGATTTGATCCATTGTTTCTGCAAGTTCTTTGATGGAGTCATCATATAGTCGACTGATGACTTGATCTCCAAATTGTGATTTAAGGTCAGTAACTAAGGTGTAAAAGGGTAGACAGTGGATAAGCTCAGGAGACTCAAGTAGTTTAAGATCAGGCTGGCCTCTGAGTTTAGTATCACCTCCAAGAATGGTTGAAAGAGAAACTGCCGCTGCTGCTTGAAGAAAGCCTCTTCTAGAAAGTTTTTTACCTGTCCTGTGTGGCCTCAAGCTGTTATTTATATTTACTCCAGCTTCAGATGTTGCTTCCGGCATATTAGTAAGTCGATACCTACAACTATATCATTTTTACGGTCATTGGGTTGACCCGCTACTCTTAAAAACAAATGTGTTATTCTTAAGTCAGTTATGGATCAAAGAGTAGAAATTCCTGGACCCAAGAAATTATCACGGAGACGATTTTTGAAAGAAGTTCCGCCTTTGCTGGCGGGTTTACTGGGTTTGACAGCGCTTATTGATACGGAATCGTTTTGGATTTTTGCCCGGCCTGAGAAAACAATGACTGGGTTTTTGACCGGTAGTGATTTTTGGGGGAGATTGGCAACCGGAACTCTAGGTTTAACCACTGAACAAGTAGAAAGTTTACATGAAGCCACAGAAACACAATTTGGTATTGACTTGGTCCAACCAGAACAAGAATCAACTGTAATTTATACTTCTTGGGCTCAAAAACCCACTAGAGAACAGTCTGCTGTTGTGCCATGGGGACCTGCAGAATTAGTCACATTGGCTGCTGCTCTAGAAAATTTGCCAACGAAGATGTATCAATCCGGTAAGTATCCCTTCGGAGTGAAAACGGGATTTATCCTTGTTGATGATATCAAAGATCATCAACCGTGGGCTCCGATTAGTGGCTTCTGTGATTGTTCAGCTAAAACAGGGAGGGTAATTATTGATCGTGGTTGGTTTGAAGTCGGCAGCCGGGAATTCAATCCCCGCAACTTATTCGATTCTCTGGGTTTTCTTGCCCACGAACTCACCCACCGCGTGGTTTTACAGGAAAATCTGGATTTGCCAGCACTTCTTTCCCAACTGGGGATTAATTCTGAATCAGAGCTTGTTGAAATCTTCACCATAAAAAATTTTGATCAATTTGTACAAGAACAGAACACTGAAAGTTCAGGAAACTGGTTTCAGTATGGAAATACTACAACAGAATTTCCCGCCGTGGGAGCGAGCGTCTATTTGAAAGGATGGGACTCGTTTGCCAGAACGTATTCACCTTTTTTGGAAGGCCGGGGGCCGCTAATTTTTTATATACCCCTCTTACTCCAGTTTGCAACTTCGTAATTTGACTTTAGTCTGTTAAGTATGGTCTCATAGTATTAATGCCCAGCATCTTAACAGACGAAC
>LCEX01000016.1 GCA_000995415.1 Candidatus Gottesmanbacteria bacterium GW2011_GWC1_43_10 | reverse complement strand
AATCGTCATCGCGAAGGGCCAATGGCCCTGTGGCGATCTCATGAGATTGCTTCGCTACGCTCGCAATGACAAAATAATAGCGGAAGTGTGAACTGTTACTGTACTGGGGTAAATCTATACGCTAAAGAGCTTTTATGGTAGTATAGACAACGATCCTTCTATTTAATACTACAGCACCAGCCTGATTACGCAAATTGTTTAATATCCGATGAAAATGAATAAGCGCCTTTGGTTAATAGGAGCAGGAATTTTCCTTCTGGCTTTTTTTCTTCGCACATATCACTTTGCGGATCGAATCAACTTTGAAACTGACAATACCCGAGATGCGCTCGTTGCCGACTATGCAAAAGACCATCATAAATGGCCACTTATTGGACAAGTGACTTCAGCCGGACCCTTTTATTACGGTCCGTGGTGGTATTGGTTTTTATCAATTGTTGGCAGATTACCATTGGGATATTTGACATATTGGTATGTAGCCATCGTCCTCTCAATGATATTTATCATCATAACTATGGCAGTTGGATGGGAAATCGGGGGTATAAAACTGGCGGTACTCGCAGGAATTTTTGCTTCTGTATCCCAAGCACAAGTCGGTAACGCTCTCTCTATCTGGAATCCATCTATTATTCCGTTACTATCACTTACATCTCTTTTCTTTTTGGTCAGGTGGTTCAAATATGGAAAAACCAAGGACTTTATCGGAATAGGATTTTTTTGGAGTTTGGCAATGACTATTCACTTTCAGACCATTTTGACTCTTCCGGTTTTGCTGGTAGCTTTGGTAAGTCGCCGTCCGGGAGTCAAACAAGGCCTCTTATTTCTCCTCTTCTTAGCTCTCCCGTTTATACCACTCCTGATTTTTGATCTCAAATTTGATTGGTACAACAGCAAAAGCGTCTATTGGTATTTGACCAAAGGTCAATACAAGATTTGGGTTCCCAATCGCTGGTTGACCTACGCCGGAGAATATTGGCCAAAAACGTGGAGTTACATCATTGGAGGATACCAGATGATAGGCGGTTTACTCATGTCTTTGATATCAATTTTGACGCTCATGTCACTTCGGCAATGGAAAAAACACGTTTTATTTTTATTGGTAGCTATCGTGTTTGTTCTTGAAGTCATTTTGTTTCGATCTTATAGAGGAGAAAGATTTGTCTACTATAGTTTCTTTGCCCACGGCACAGTCATCATTCTTTCTGCATGGGTAGTACAGAGAGTTTTAAGTATCAATAAATGGATCGGGGCCATCTTGTTTCTTATGCTTGTTGGAGGAAGCCTGATGCAGGTGGGTGAAAATATGCAACAGGCTACGATAGTTTCTTATACCCGGGTGGCATCGGTAAAAAATGCTCTGTATCAAGGTTTTCCAAATCAAAAATTTGCTTTGTATGGCTGTAAGCATACCGGATTTTTAAGTGCTTACGCGTTATCATATCTTATTTATCGAGATGGTATGAATGATGGGAATGGAACCAAAATTGGCGTCTGTTTTGAAGGTGATCCAATAGAAACCAGAGTGTTACTGACGGAGGAACTTCTGGTGAAAGATCCTGTTTGGTATGATAAATCAGCTCTGAAAGTGCATAAAGAGACGCTTGAGTGGTGGATAGATTCTCCCCCGGACTATTTCCCCTGGTTGTATGATTGAAACTCCTCGCGGCACGCTGCGAGGTATCCTGTCATCTCCGACTTGGGTCGCGAGGATCTTATAGATTCCCGCTGGAGTTTACCCCGCAGATTCCCGCCTTCGCGGGAATGACATACGGGGTGGGAATGACAATTACGCCGCGAGCTGTGAGGAATTACTATTTTGCAGTATCTTTAAGAGAGATCAACAGGCTTTGATGAATAGATTGAAGTAAACCTTCGTTGTATCTACATGCTGAAAGATGCCCTCAAGTTTGTTAAGAAATTGGTTGGCTTCAAAAATGTGTTTTTGGAAATACAGGCGGTTAAAAACGATACATCCCTGTTCTGTAGTCAAGCTTTTCAGATATCGCAAAAAGCTTGGCTCCCCAAGTTGCGCCGGAGTCTCTTCTCCCCGAAACAAATCTACTATTACTAAATCATATTTTATTTTACTCCTCGGCAGCTTGAACACATCGGCAAAAATTATTTTAAGACGCCTGCTCTTACCAAGTTGTAAATATTTTCTACCCGCTTGAACCATCATCGGATCAATTTCAATGGCTGTGATTTCTGCTTCGGGATAAGTTTTATTTAGTAGCTCTACCACCGAACCGCCACCTAAACCTAGTACCAAAATGCGTTTAATGTATGGTTGATGTTGCAAATGAAATTTTTTGAGCATCTGACTAAATAACTGCTTTACCATGTTTCCTGACTGCATGAGTCTTCCGACTTCGATATATTTTCTTCCCAAAAATTCGTAGACTTTGATTTCGGAGTTGTATTTTGATTTGTATACTGCAATTTTTTGCGGAAAAAATAACGATAATAAATTCATATCTGTTCAATTGATGGCTTCGGTACAGTCCGATCCAAAAGTTTACTTGACAAGACTAACAAAGATCGTATGATGAATTAACAAGCTGTATTTATTATGTCAAAACATGAATCAAAATCTCAACCTCTTGTCGACAGTTCCAATCGCTGATTTGCCGCAAATAAATATCACCCCACCCAAAAATACTTTTCCTAAAATAAAAGTCAATGGGCTGGCGGAGATTTCAACTCAAGTAGTAGACCGCGGTATCCAGGTCAAAATCAACAACAAAACTTTTAGTCTGCATTACCCGCCCGGAGTTTGGCAAAGATTTCCTAAAATTCAGCGTAAAATCCTAGCCCAAAATATCACATTTGGTCTGACATTTCATCTGCCATATATATTTACGTCGCTTAAAAAAATGTCTTACAACTTACCCGTACCACTATCGGAATCGTTTCTATTTAAGGCATTTTCGCTGTCTTTACCTGCAACTGCTATCATGCAGTCAGAAAAAGATAAAAAGCTTACCTCCAATTTACTGCGCCGGTTGTATGATGTGGACTACTTATTTTCCAATCAAAAAACAGATATTCCGCCGTACAATCGCACCAGCCTTTCAGACCACATCATCATGCCTTTCACTTTTGGCAAAGACAGCCTACTCACTTTTGCTCTGGCTCGCGAGTTGGGACTTACGGTCAATCCCGTCTTTATCTCCGAACCTGATTATCCATATGAGGCAGTCATCAAAAAACTACTGGCTATCCCTTTCCGCAAGGAATTCAAAATCAAATTGGCATTCCTCAAAAATACTCTCGGAGTTTTGCGTGAACCATCGGGCTGGTTTGGCTGGGAACTGCAACTTACTCATTATTCACTGATGCTCCTGCCTTATGTTTATGCCAAACGCGCCGGTTATATCCTTTTTTCCAATGAACAAAGTTGTGATGACACAATTGTGGATCCAGATGGTTTTCGCTGCAATCCGGTGTATGAACAATCACATGAATGGCTACTGCAGAATTCACTGATGACAAGCATCGTCGGAGGTAACTCTTTGTCTATCGGGACACTCCTTGAACCGCTTTACGAAATCGCGATAGAAAAAATCCTACATTCCCGCTATCCGGACATCGCTAAATATCAAAGCTCCTGTGATCTGGAATACCGACCCGAGGGCGATAACCGCTGGTGCGAAAATTGCTCCAAGTGCGGCCGGATTTATATTTTCCTTTTGGGGTTGGGGATTGATCCCAAAACTGTCGGTTTCACTCACCAGTTGTTGGCTGCTAAATACCAACATCTCTATTCTATTTTTAGTTCGACAAGGATCAAAGAATATGGTTATGACCAAAGCCAGGCTGGTAAAGATGAACAAATTTTTGCGTACTTTCTGGCTTATAAACGCGGAGTCAAAGGACCTCTTATGTCATTGTTTGTCCGTAAATACATCAAATATGCCACCAAAAATGAACGGGCTTTTCGCAAGCGTTTTTTTGGTATCCACTCTACCAAAACTATTCCCAAAGCCTTCAGAGCAAAGGTGCTTCGAATCTATCATCAGGAACTGGCTGATTTAGTTTAAGAGCCTGTTTGAAAAGTCTCTTTTGAGATAGAATTGTCCAAGTTCGAGGTAAAAACCATGAAGCGTGAGGAGCTGTATCGAGACTAGATACAGTGACGAACGGTGAATGGTTTTTAGCCAAATGTGGGCAATTATAGCCAAATATGGACTTCTCAAACAGGCTCTAAGTCTTTTTTTATTTGGTCGAGTCTTTGGGAGTAGAGCCGGTGCACTCGGGATTTTAATTCTTCAGGGATAGTTTGAGTTGACGATGTTCCCAGATATAAATGTCGGTAATGTTTTTGTTTTGCTTTGACATTTTTCAAAAATCGCGTTTTGAATTCGTCCATCAGTTTTCCGCGATTACCATTTTTGTAAGCTAAGAAAAATGCAAATAATTTTTCATTTCGTGTAAATGTAAACTTGTTATGCAAATCATCCTGAGTTTTTGCAAAAATGTAATACAAGTGGCGTTTGGATCTCCTAAGCATATCTACATCAAACCCGACCCGGCGCGGATCAATCCGAAGTGCCAATAAAGAAATATATACCCGGGCACATTCATAACATTTACCACACCAACGTTTGGTAGCTGATATTGGTTCGTCATTTAAGCAAGAAGTTTGGTATCGGCCCAAATCAGGATAATAACGATGCAACATGGATAAAATCCCGATCTCCGTCAAAGGTTCAAGCAAACTCCCAAGCTTGGCGTTTACGCCAAATAGTCTCAAACCGGATGAGAGAACTTGCATCCACTTAGTTGACTGTTCAAAAGTTGCGTTAACCATAAATCCTTCGGAATCCGAAACTACTTCATTGCAATTGCTTTCATTGGACCAAAATAAATAATTGGCTTTGTGCGTATACAAAAATGGAAGTAAAAATATCGTATATTGGGTCAGAAAAATATCCCAACCCCACCACTTGCCCCGCGTTTGTTTAAGTTGGGCTAGTGGCACCGGAAACGTATAGATCGGCTGTTTAAATTCTTTGATAAATTGGGCCAGCAATTTTTGCTTTAATTTATTTTCGTACAAATTAGTTGGCTCTAGCATAAAAATCGGAATAGGTTTCAAACCCATTTCCTGACACAAACCAAAGGTCAATAAACTGTCTTTACCAAATGTAAACGGAACGATCGCTGATTGTTTATCAGGTGTATAACTTACGTCTGTAATAATTTCGCGAGTTTGGCCGGTAAATGAAATCTTGTAAAAACTATTCATAACCTGGCGCAAATAATCTGAAGTTTTCCAACCCGAAAAATCGATCAGGTTTTCAGGTTGTGAAAGTAGTAGACCAAAATAAAAAAATGATTCTGCAATCGGCCGCGGAAATTGATACTCAATATTGGTTGAGTTTGTAAAAGCCTTGGGAACTGTCGTCATAAATGCCACAAATTCGGCAAAAGGTAATTTAAGTTTTTGGGGGAAAGCTTGCCAAATTGGTTTGGGGTAACTTACCTGGTGGGGGTGTTGGTTTAAATAAACGTCAAAACCCGCTTCCGTAATAACAACTTTCACCTTTATTTTCATCGCGAAATCTTGTCTTTGCCTAAGTATAGCCTAAGCACTTCAGGGATTGTCACAGATCCATCTGAATTTTGATAATTTTCTAAAATGGGTATAAGAATCCGCGGTGAGGCAATTGCGGTATTATTTAATGAGTGGCAAAAAAGAGTTTGGCCGTCTTTTGTGCGATAACGGATTTTCAGTCTTCTGGTTTGGAAATCACCCATGACCGAATTTGACATCGTTTCACCATACGCCACGCGACTGGGCATCCAGGTTTCGACATCATATTTTTTTACCTGGGGCTCGCCCATGTCACCGGTACACATAAGTAACACGCGATATGGTAGTTTGAGATCTTGTAAAATTTCTTCAGAATTTCGTAACAACTCTTCATGCAGCTCAAAGGATTTACTCATGTCGTTTGTGGAAATGATCACTTGCTCAATTTTGTTAAATTGATGCACGCGGTATGCGCCTTTAGTATCTTTTCCATAACTGCCGGCTTCACGCCGGAAACAGGGAGAAAAAGCCACAAACTTTTTGGGTAGATCTTTTTCATTTAGAATTTCATTTGCAAAATAAGCGGTGACCGGTTGTTCGGCCGTGCCAGCCAAATATTTATCATCTTTTTCCAAATGATATACTTCTTCTCTCCCCCACGGAAATTGTCCAATGCCAAAAAGTGTAAATTCATTTAATATACTCGGAGCAATGAGGGGTATATAGCCTTTTTTAACTAACTTTTGATAGGCGTACATAAGTATCGCCATTTCCAAAAGTGCGGCTTCATTTTTGAGGAAATAAGCCCGGTACCCACCAACTTTTACCCCGCGTTCAAAATCAATAAGATCTAATTCTTTTGCGAGTTGGATATGGTCTTTTGGCTTGAAAGAAAATTTTGTCGGTTCCCCCCATTTTTTGATCTCCACATTGCCGGTGCTATCTTTTCCCACCGGAACGCTTTTGTCAGGCACATTGGGAACGGTGTACATGAGTTGGGTAAATTCCTGTTCAACAGTTCGCAACTCTTCTTCCAGCTTTTTCAACTCGCCTTTTATTTCTTTTCCTCTTAACTGCGAACTTCGTCCGCCAAAGGCGGATCGGCCTTTGGCCGAAACTGCAGACTGTGAACTAATTTCATTTCTTTCTGCTCTAAGTGTTTCAACTTGCCTAATCAGTTCTCGCCGTCTGTCGTCAAGTTGTAATAATTTTTCCCACTCCACTACCCGATTTTTATTTTTGGCAGCATTTTTACAAAGTTCTAAATTGTCCCGGATAAATTTGATGTCTAACATATTATTTACTCCTAGAACGAAGTTAAAAATATTGTCATCCCCGACTCCGATCGGGGATCTATACAAATGGATTCCCGCCTGCGCGGGAATGACACAAATGCGTCAGTTCTCACTTCGCTCAAACATTAATCACGACAAGCATACATTTACAATGCATGTAATGCAAGATTGGTTTGTAAATTCCCTAGATGACTGGCATTATTTAGATCAACCAAACCTGCATTGCCGGCTTCAACATCAATGACTGTCACCGCTGTCGGATGTAAATGAAACTTCCAGATCCGGTTGAGTTTCATATTCAAAACTTTGGCAATGATGATCCGAATAATATTATCGTGAGACACGACCAATAAATTATGCGAGTTATCGGAGACAACTTTCTTCCACCAATTCAAAACCCGTTTTTGGGTATCTAAAAAATGTTCGCCGTCAGGAAATTGGACCCCTGATGGAAATTTTTGCCATTTTTTATAAAGATCAGGCCAATTTTGGGCAATAGTATTTTTATGTTCTCCTTCCCAAAGTCCATGATTGGTTTCAATAATATTTTTTTCTATTTCAATATTTATTTGTTTAGAAGAACCCACAATACTTGCCGTTTGGTGAGTTCGTTCAAGTGGGCTGGCGATTATTTTGCTGATGGTCGTGTTTTGAAAGCGCCCAGCTAGTGCTCGTGCTTGTTGACTCCCAAGATCAGATAAAGGTGTATTATATGTAATACCTTGATAAATTCCTTGGGTATTGGCAACAGATTCTCCATGTCTGACTAAATAAATTTTTGTCATACTTCTATAAAAAAACACGCATACTATATGCGTGTTATGGTCCCGACTAAGTCGGAAAGATGCCACCCTAACAATACTTAATTTGAGTTATTACGGACTCTCCCGTCCCGATTTATTTAAAATAATAAGGTCTATCGGGAAGCATCGACAGTTGGAAGCTGTCTCAAACGCTTGTTCTATCCTTCATATAGTATACGTCTATTTTCTAGCTTGTCAATAATCTGTCAATAATAGGTTTTAGTTGTTCTACTGCCTTTTTGCGGTGATTGTACTGCTCGTTTTCAGCTACAGTAAGCAACTGTTTATCATAGAATTTGTTTATTTCCGGCAAAAACAGGAGTGAACGATAAGGAAATCCTTCAGTCCGATGTGTTCCTGGTTTGAGGGGAACAATTCCCCTAATTTTTGCTTCTACAGTATGTGTGTTTCCATCTGATAAAACTAGAGCCAATACTAAACGCAGTTTGGCTCCGCGCTGGTCCAGGGGAATTCCGGTTAGTCGTTTTATGGTGTATGTAATTAATTCCTCATCACTGCTTTCCCGTTCTGGGTTAACCCACCTGTGGGATTTAATTCCAGGTTCTCCATCCAATGCATCGATTTCAAATCCCCCATCATCAGCCAGTGTTGGAAGTCCTGTGAGTTTTTGATAAAAATTGGCTTTTAAAATCGCGTTCTCTTCAAATGTTTTTCCAGTTTCTTCAGGTTTCCGATGTATCGATACATCGGAAAGACTAACTATCTCAATTGGCACATCTGCAAGAAATTGTTTAAATTCTGCAAGTTTACCAGGGTTGGTAGTGGCGATTAATAATTTGCTCATGTATCGATGTTAATATAGCTTGAGTTACGAAATGGGTTGTTACTATTCTAGTCATTATAACTTGTCATTCCCGGTAAAAGCTGGGAATCCGCTAAATACTTTATTTTTATAGATTCCCGATCAGGTCGGGAATGACAATGAGTAATTTAGCTTCATTCATTTCTTAACTCAGGTTAATTAGTATCCATTAGTATTTTTGTATCGATACTGTTGTTTATTGATTATTTCACCACTCCTATGACTTCAACAGTTCCTCCGCAATATTTGGTAATTAACTCAACTGATTCTTGAAGCGACTGGTATACTTGTTCGGGGGTAATATCAAACACTCCATCGACATTGATCCACAAATTTTTAGTTTTTTCTGTCACCTTAGTTCTTTGCGCATCCCGAAAATTGAAATCAATATTGTAACCACCCTCCCCATCATAATAGGTAATTTCAGAGCTATGATATTTTGTTGGTTCTGAATCGCCAAGTAGTAATATTTGATCACCCTCCCCTGCAAAACGTAATACAGTGGGAAACTTAATATTGTCTGCATCAAATGCACCCACTGACACCCGATGTTTCATCACTACTAAATTATAAGCATCGACACAGGTGTTAACCGTATATAAGCCTTTACCGAGTACCACTCGTCTAAGCAGTGCTTCAGGGGAAGGTCTTCGTGAATGCCAGTCAATACCCATTTCCTTGTACAGTTTTCTATAACTAACAACTTCTGGATATTTTCCGAGTTGCTCGGTAGTTAACGCCTGCAAAGTGACTAAGAGTTCTTTCTTTTCCAACTCTAGTTGCGGATTGGTTTTTGCGATGTGAACATTTTTAATAAGTGCAATACCAACTGAAATAGAAGGATATTTTATCTTTATGTCATCTGAAATAGAAAATAAATCGGGTCGCTGAGTTATCGGAACTGTTGAATTAGTTGTCATTCTGGCAAACGTAGTGCGCCTGCCTGTCGGCGAGGCAAGCCCAGAATCCACGCTCGCTTCTTTGAGACGCTCAATCACCTGTTCTTTGGGATATTGCAACAAAAACCAGGCAGCCCGGGGCCCATGAGTGCTCCCAATAAATGCAGTATAAATAGCAGCAAAAGCTTGTTTAGTTTCAAGCTGTGATTCTTTTGCCAAATTATAAAGAGCTAACTGCAATTTGTCCGCAGTCATATCTACTTCAATCAAACTCACGATTTTTGCCAGATATTTTTTCTGCTCATCCGTCAAATGCCCAACTTGTTCCGGTAGTTTCTTAACCATTTGCATCTTGTATTCTGGGGGGGCATATTTACCGATCCAAATCCGAGCGTATTGTTCACGTTCGGCCAATATTTTTTCTTCGGCGACAGTCAATACCGAACCTTTAATTTCTGCAAATTTTTGTTTTAAATCAACATTTGGATGCTCGATGTAATTGGCTACATCCTTAAATCGCGGAATAAATATTTTTTCTTTATCGGGCACCTTACTAATTTGAGCTAGTATAAATGCCCGCGCCAGATTCTCGTCCCCATTTTCAATATATGCCTGCCAACACCGATCATATTCATCAAATAAATCCGGGATATACATATTAACAACCGGATCAAAATCAATTGTTTGGTTAAAATCAGTTCGCGTAAATAAAAACCGGAGTAAGTAGGGCGGCAAAATCTCGGAAACTTCTTTGGAAGATGACCCCAAACCTTTACTCGAAGACATTTTCTTGCCGCCAATCAAAAAAAATTCATACGCGACCGGATATGGAACGGGGAAGTGGAGTACCCGATCACAAATCAATTTGGCAATGTCATGTGAACCACCGGCACTCATATGGTCTTTACCCGCTCCTTCAACTGTCACTCCAATCACCATCCATTTGACCGGCCATTCCACTTTCCAGGAAAGTTTTCCGTGATACTCGCCTCCTCCACTAAATGGAGAAATTTTGCCTTTGAATCCGCAACCGCGCGTCCACTCAACTGCGTCTACTTTGCAAGCAAATGTCACTTCTTTGCCATCCCAATGAGTCACACGGGTGGTTGATTCTTTCTGGCATTTGGGACACATCACCTGAAACGGATACCAGTCATCGGCCATTCTTTTTTTGTAAGTTTCGTTGTAAATTTCGCGAATAATGGCTACTTTATCTAAACAGGTTTTGATTCCCTCATTCATCCGTCCGCTACGGTACAAATCACCACTCCAGAGAATCTGGGGTGTTGCCCCAATTTTATTAAATACTTCCTGAAATTCATTGGCATAAAAATGCGCGAAACTGGGAGCCTTATCATCCGGAGAAGGAATCGTAAAAAGAGGTTGGCCTAAATACTGACTCCACTTGTTTGCATCTAAATAATGCGGCAAGGCGTCCATCGGATCCTGGTCTTCAAAGACATAAGTAAAAGTCGCACTGTTCCCCGCATCAAGTAACGCTTTATAAACCAAGTCGTGAATGATCACGCCACGAAGAGAACCGACATGAATCCTGCCTGACGGCGTCTTCATATCATCCACCCAATAGGGTTTATACTTTCCAGAATCTATAATGGTTTTTGCGATTCGATCAGCCCAGAACATAGGTTTTATACTATTATAACGTAATACCAAAAAACCCGCCTGATCGCGGGTTTGGTGGATTTTTTCTAATTATTCGATATGTAGTATTTTATATCGTAGCTTACCCGCCGGCGCCTGTACTTCAATTTCATCTCCAACACGTTTACCCATGAGTGCCTTACCCAGAGGTGAGGAGTGCGAGATCTTTTTCTGTTTGGGATCGGCTTCCCATTCACCGACGATCGTAAAAACGTCTTTTCGGCTATCAACATGTAGCGTCACCTGACAACCCATATCGACAGCAGATTTGGAGTGCTGGTGGGAAATCAGTTTGGCATTGTGAATGATCTCTTCTAGTTCCAAAATCCGGCCATCGATAAATGACAGCTCTTCCCGGGCTGCGGCGTATTCGCTGTTTTCTGACAAGTCGCCTTGTTCCCGGGCTGCGGCTACGCGTTTGACGCATTCCGGCCGTTTCCCGTTTACGAGCAAGTCGAACTCTTGTTTAATTTTTTCCAAACCTTCGGCTGTGAGAAGAAATTGATTTGGCATATGCATATCCTTTTTACAAAAAATAGCCCCGCAAACTCTCTCTGGCTGGGGCCTCTGGTGAGTGGTTATTTAGCCACAAAACTCAACAGTTGGGACAGTATACGAGGTACGATTTTTCTTGTCAAGTAGGGCAAATTTAGGTTATAATTGAGGTCTAAATCTATTAATGGCGCGTTCGTCTAGTGGCCTAGGACGGTTGGTTCTCAACCAACAAATCGCGGGTTCGACTCCCGCACGCGCTACAAAGTAAATAAAATAGCTGTCAGAACTATCCCAATCACTCCCGAGGTTGTCTCAGTTGCATTTTGATATGAGTCAAGAAACATTAACCATGGCTTCACCGGTTGAAAAGGTTCTGGCTTTTGTCAAAGAGCAGTACTTTCAACCTGATGCAATCAATCGATATTTACAAACTCACCGTACAGGTTTGAGTATAGATCAAGTTCTTCAAGAATTTCCGATATTTTTGGAAAGTCAGTTGGTCACAGATTGGTTTAAGTCATATTGGAAAAGAGAAACTAACGTCCATGATTGGCCCGGGAGAACTGTAAAAGAAGCTCTCTCTGAAACAATTCAGCATACTTTTCATTTTCTTCATCAAGCAACCCAGTCTTATGACAGATCAAAGCGTGGAAAGGACTACTTAGAGGAAAAGAGTCCGCAAGAGATTGAAACAATAAAAAAATATTCCCGTCTGGCTGTCGATATTTACAGAGATTCTGAGAAGACTGATCAATAAAAATAATTATCAGGGATTTCCAAACCACTACCGAGGTTAAATCAAATTTCCGGTTTTACTTATGCGGTTGATGGAACGGTTGCTTGCTGTTGAAGTGTTGAAGTATGACCTTGGGTTTGACGTTCTGCAGATCCTGGTGTAAGTACACGAACGACCGTATCCCGTTGGGCGATATCCAGTGCTACTTCTCGTGCGCGTTCGTACTTTGGTTCAGCACTGGAAAAATACAATTCATCAAGGTCAAATCTTATCTGTCCACGAGGTTCGTAAGGGATGACTCCAAATTCTTCCTTTTTTCGATTTCGGCTATACCAGTATACTTTGTCACCTTGTCGCCGAAACAATGCAATTTCGCGATGTGAAGTGGTAAGAAGCTCTTCTGATATCGGTTGACTTTTGGGTAAATAAACTGACCCGTTGGTGACTAAATCTGCAAACATACCCCCAGCAAATGGTACATGGAGAGGACAAACATCACCTGGTAAAACCATAACAGTATTCATTTTGTCTTTGATAGTTTCCGCAACTTGCCGAAGTGCTCCTTGAACTGTGAGAATACTGGGCGTTGCGAGCATGACGATTTGCCTTTCGTCAGTAAGGGCAGCGTGCGCCTTTTCCGGGAAGATATATGCAATCTGGTGATATTTTTCTTGCGGAACTGCCACATGCTCTATCCGACCGCGCATCGATAAATCCCGCGGTGGGATAGCACTAATATATTCTTGCTCCCCCACTTTTATCGTAAATGCAGCGGAAATTGGTTTTTCGCTAAAGAGCGGGTGAACTACATCGAAGACTGGATGTAGTCCAGCCGGATCAACTGGTTTAAATGGCCGATCAGGACTTCCCCTCAAATTGTTTAATATTTCTCCCAAATCGAGTGACATAAGTTTAAATAGTCAGATTGCTGTATGAAAAATTAAACACAAAGTTCACTATAATACTTTTGGCTGTGATTGGCTTGATAAATTTCTTATTTCTTTTCTTCTTGACATTTGCTATATAATACAAGTAGACAAGTAATTCCTTATGCGTGGGGCTCCGTATAGGTTCCTCATAAATAGCGCATAAGGTTTTGTCATTTTTAAGGGAATAAAGGGCTTTCTTCTATCATTTTATCACTCAAGTTAGAAATTTTCTCAAAAAAAGGTACGAATTTTTCTAAAAACCAGTACCAAATCAAGCTCTGTTTCGTGTACGAATTTAGAAAAATGTAAAAAAATTACTATTCAAACAACCTAAATTCACCCCGTCTCCTAAATAGTCAGTACCGAAATAGAAAATGAATTAAAAAACGGAGGATGGTTAAATTCGTTTTCAGGGAAAGAAATCTATAAACGCTATTGCTCTATTATTAAGGTGGAAGAAATGAGAGTCACTGAAGCATATACACAAATTGCTCTGACTCAAGAAGAAAAGGTATTTTCAGACATTATTAATTTTTTTCAGGATTTTGCTAAAAGAATATGATAAACAAATTGTACGCTGTCTGTTTATTGGTTGAGAATTTTGAGCAATCTCTTACTTTTTATCGTGATGTACTTGGTTTAACCATGAATTCCCAGGATAATAAATATGCAGATTTCAAACTCGGAGACACACTGCTCGCGATTTTTGAGAAGAACGAAGCGGCAGCCATGTTTCCGAAAAAATATATGACATTCGGTGGAGGATGCGTTTTAGCATATCAAGTCGATAATGTTGAAAAAACCTGCAAAAAGCTGCAAAAGAAAGGCATAATAATATTCGAAGGACCAAAAACGACACCCTGGGGGCAAAAAGTCGCGTACTTCAAAGACCCTGACAACACTATTTGGGAGATAACTACCTAACTTCTTGCAGAAAGCATCAAAATTACGGCGTACGGAGAACCCGCATCTCCAGATAATACCTGCTATTGGAGCCTGTTTGAAAACTTTTCTTATTTTATCAACACTTGTCATCCTGAGCCCGACTAAGTCGGGAGAAGGATCTAGCCGCAGCGTTACCTAATTGAGACGCTTCGCTAGATTCTTCGCGGGCGGACACGCTCAGAATGACGTATTGGGAAGTATCCAAACAGGCTCTTAGGGGTTTGACTTTCAAACTGGCATATGTTCTGCTCGGAAGGTGAATCGCGGCGGAAGATGAGTTTGAATAAAGTGTTCAAGTCTTGGTCGATCGAACTTTCCTTCGAGCACAAAAACTCCACTGTGGACACCCATCATTTTTGCCACCCTACCCTCCCGCATATCTCTCATTTTTTCTCGTCGTAGAAGCTCTTTGAGAAGCTTTTGGTCCTGTAATTCTTCAGGTTTAGCAAGCTCTTCCTCGATCCGAATATCAAGAGGATTGGGGTCAGAGAGAGTAGAAACCAGACCTGCTGTTCCAGCCTGCGTCGTTCCCACCTGTTCGGTAAGCTTTGCATCATATCTTTTTCTCGGATCTTGGGCCAATATCCGTACTACGGTTTTCCCACCTAAAGTAGGTAAAACTTCTGCGTAGAGAGGCCTATACAAGTTCGCAGAAAAAATCCAGGTTCCAGTGGTATCGGTATCGACAAGTGTATAATCTCTTCCCCGACCACGAAGAGCTTTCATATCTCCTTGAGAAAACTTAGCCTTTGCTCGGGCTTCATCCACAGTCCGATATCGAAGAGGATGAGAATGAGCCATAAATACAGGTAACGCGTTGTTCAATTGCATGTTTTCTATTGCTGCATATAGGTTGATACTACTGCGCTATCCTTCGTCAGGTACTTGACCAACAACGATCTGGCTAGTATCCGCTTCTAACTTTGGAATAGCTTGCTCAAATGCAAAACCTACACCAATAATTCCCCCAAATTCCTGACGAGATTGGGCATTTTCTCTGGTTCGTTTTGCCACTTCATCCATTTGGATAAGTGCGTTTGCTGAAATCGCGTGTCTAACCGCTTCCGGAACTTCGACCACCAAACCTCGAGGAGCTTCTATAAAAAGACCATTATCCGGAACATTATTGGGAAATGATGCCTCTCCTTCGTTCATAGTAATTTTTCGTTAATAAAACTTACAACAAACTAATGTTTTTCTCCGACTCGAGGGTGATGACGGATGAACAGGCAGAAAATTTACCGGTAAGGAGCACTGTTTGGTTTTCAAAGGGTTTCAAATTGAGTGCAGGATGATGAAGTACCATGAGTGTCTCCCCTTGAGAGTTGATCAACACGGTTCGTTCTTCAGATACGAGTGGCTCATTGGTACCCAGTTTCGGAAGTGAGGGAAAAAATGTCCAAATCCAGGAAAACCAGTTGGCATTTTCTTGGGGAATTTGCACTGTCACATTTTTGACGGTACCAACTTTGGAAGTGATTGCCTGATTGCACGCTGTTTGGACTCTACCAAGCTGAAACGCCACCAGTAAAAATATCGGCAAAGCGATAAGTGGAATGGTAAACCTCAAACTAAAGGTAGTTGGCTGGTGCTTTTTCAGATCCTGAATCGCTTCCACAATCCGCTTCAACGGATTGGTGACTTTGACGTCAATCAACGTCGTATCATCATGGCCTTCGCCGGTATGAATAAGGTGAGAGAGAATATTGGCTGAACCCGTTGACTTAGCCTTGTTGGTCGCGAAGTGGCCCTTATTATCCCGAGGCTGGGAAGGATCGTTTGACTCTACCATATACCTTAAGACTAAATCAGTAGGCAGAGAAAAACAAGGGAGGTAGCAAATGACTTCATGATTGTATGGCTAAATTGCTAACTCCCCCTAACCCCCTCTTATTTCAGTCGGGGGATGAATGGCATTTTGGGCTTTCGGTACGGGGTTTCGCCTCCGGTATCAAACGAGAAGCCGCGGACTTTAGTCCGCGGAGGCTCACTTGCCACTAGGATCAATTCTGGGCTATTTTCCACGGCTGGAATACGGATGACTTTTTGAGGCAGTATCAAATACTGGGTATTAGGCTCATCCGGATTCCAGCCGTGCAAAATCGGCTAAAAAGGCTTCCAGGAGGCTCCAAAGTAAAACACCCGGTAAACACCCGTGATTGACAAAACACGGATAAAATGGCGTCATGACGCCCTAAATCTCATTTTAGAATCATGTTTTTCGGCTGCCGTGAAGTGGCTGCGGAGGAAGAGAAGCCTTGACAAGTTGGGTGGATTTACCGAGAATAAACCACATGCTGATCGAAAAAGGAGCCTATCACCAAAGAACTAAAGAAATCAACTTATTCTCGTTTGTTACTATCTTAGTGCTTACGGTGATCATAGCCATTGTAGTGAAAATAATTTTTGCTCAAACTCAACCCCAAACCATCTCCCCGCTACCCGATCCTACCGGCAAAAGCGGTACTTTTTCACTTTTTTTCACAAAAGAAACCAAAGACCCGACGTTACTTCTAACTCAAATTAAAAAAATCATTGACCAACAACCAGGCAATTATTCGGTTTATGTTTTGGATCTGATTAACAATCAGGCTTTTGGGATAAACGAATCTGTGATCTTGACCGCGGCTTCGGTCAACAAGATACCGATATTGGCAACTCTTTATAAAGATGCGGCTGCAGGTACCATTGATTTGAACGAAATCATCACTCTCCAGCCCAATGACATCCAATACTACGGCACCGGCATACTCCAGGGCGAGGGACCCGGAGGCGAGTATTCACTCAAAAGTCTGGCACAACTGATGATAAAAAAAAGCGACAATACTGCAGCCTTCGTCCTGATGCAAAAACTGGGTGCTACCAAGGTCCAGGGGACGGTAAATAACCTGGGCTTGACGCAAACCAATATCGAAGAGAATCTGACCTCCAATAAAGACATGGCGCTACTTTTTCAAAAAATCTACTCCGGGCAAATCGTTACCAAAACAAACACCCGAGCGTTACTCGAAATGATGAGCAATAGTGATTTTGAAAACCGTCTGCCGGCACTTTTACCAAAAAATGTGAAAGTTTACCATAAAATCGGTACCGAAGTGGGTTTCGTCCATGACGTCGGCATTGTGGAAACAATAGGCCATCCTTACTATATCGGAGTCATGACTAGTGATATTTCCGGTGAAGAGCAAGCTGAAACAACGATTGGCCAAATATCCCTTTTGGTGTATCAATTTATGAACCAAGCAAATTAGGTCGCGTACCAAAATAACGTTTATAAAATCACGCCGGATATTTGGATGAGATTCTAGGCGTCTGATTAAGCGATAGTATACGATGTATACTTGAGCAAGTCAGGTAACGACGAATCTCGCCAAATAGACGCGGCAGTTTGTGAAGGTGATTTTGGTACGCGACCTTAAGCTTGAAGCGGCGGCGTAGTCTGAAGAGCCGGTTCAATCCGGGATTTGGTGATAAGCAGAGGTTTGGTCAAGGCGACTTTTAGTACCTCATCCATGTGTTCCACAAACACAAATTCCAAGTCTTTAAGGACGTATTTGGGGATATCTTCCAGGTCTTTTTGGTTGTTTTTGGGCATGATGATCTTTTTCAAACCGGCCCGATGTGCCGCAATCACTTTTTCCTTGACGCCGCCGATTTCTAGGGCTCTGCCCCGCAGAGTAACTTCTCCGGTCATCCCGACTAATCGTCTAACCGGAATCTTGGTCAGAGCCGAAACTAAAGCCGTGGTGATAGCCACCCCGGCACTCGGCCCGTCTTTGGGTACAGCCCCCTCCGGCACATGGACGTGGACATCAATTTTTTGGTAGAATTTTTCCGGAAGTCCCAGAGTCTTCCAACGGCTACGGACATAAGACAAAGCGGCGTGACAAGACTCTTTCATCACTTCACCTAAATGTCCTGTCAAAGTCAATTGACCTCTCCCGGGCATCAGTGCGACTTCGATGAATAAAATATCTCCGCCGGCTTCAGTCCAGGCTAGTCCTGTCGACATCCCGACTTCATCTTTTTTCTCGGCAAAGTAAGACGTGAATTTGGCCGGACCCAAATATTTGTGCAAGTCTTTTGTTGATACAGTCTTTGTTTCCTTTTTACCCTCGGCTACTTCTTTGGCAATTTTTCTAAAAATAGTTGAAATTTCGCGCTCGAGGCTCCTGACTCCGGCTTCGCGCGTATAATTTCTGATGATCTGGCGGATAGTTTCATCGGTGATTTTTAATTTGGTTAGATCCAAGCCGCTGTTTTCAATCTGTTTATTTACCAAAAAGCCTTTGGCGATGTGATATTTTTCATCCTCGGTGTAACCTGGGAAATGGATGATTTCCAACCTGTCCCTAAGCGCCGGCGGAATCGTATCCAAGACGTTGCAAGTGGTGATAAAAAATACGTCTGACAAATCAAACGGCACTTCCAAATAATGGTCCGAGAAGGAATTATTCTGCTCGGGATCCAAAGCTTCAAGTAGAGCTGACGAAGGATCGCCGCGAAAATCAGTCCCAATTTTGTCAATCTCGTCAAGCATAAACACCGGATTTTTGGTCTTGGCTTGTTTGACGCCTTGAATGATCCTACCTGGCATAGCCCCGACATAAGTCCGCCGGTGTCCGCGGATTTCGGCTTCATCCCGAATCCCGCCTAAAGACATTTTTACGAATTGGCGGCCCAAGGCTTTGGCAATCGATTTGCCCAAAGAAGTTTTGCCGACTCCGGGTGGACCAACAAAACATAAAATAGTCGGACTGGCGCCGGTTTTTTTGGGGTTGGCTGCTTCTTTTTTGCTGGTTTTGGTAATCTGGGGCCTGGATTTTAGTTTCATCACAGCCAAATATTCGACGATCCGTTCCTTGACTTTTTTTAGTCCGTAGTGATCATCATCGAGGACTTTTTGGGCCTGTTTTATATCGACGTTGTTATCACTTTTGATACTCCATGGTAGATCCACCAGCCAATCCAGATACGTCCTGACATAAGAGGCTTCCGGGTTGTATTGGGACATTTGTGATAGCCGAGCTAGCTCTTTTTTGGCTTTTTCATTTACGTCAGCCGGCATTTTGGCAGCAGCGATTTTATCAGCTAATTCTTTGGTCTCTTTGTTTTCCTCTTCACCCAGTTCCTTTTCGATGGTCTTTAAGCGCTCGCGTAGCACTGATTCGCGGACATTTTTGTCAAACCGCTCCTGGGTCTTGGAAGAAATTTTCTTTTCCAACTCCAAAACTTTGACTTCGTTGGCCACCAAAGCATCTACTCTTTCCAAACGGGCTTTGATATCGTTCATCTCTAGTAACCCTTGTTTGTCCTGAGGTTTGATGTCTAAGATATTGGCTACCTGGTTGGCCAAATCACCTGCCGGGGGAGACGACATGATGTTCATGAAAATCAGGAAATCTACCGCTTTACCCAGATTGACCGCTTTTCTTAGCTCCGACACGATGTGGTTCATGAGTGCCTTGACCTGATCGGAGGTTTCCCCCACATCCGGTACCGGCACGAGCCGGCCCAAGAAATACGGTTCGAGCATGTCAAAAGACACGACCTCGACTCTTTCGCTACCACGCACTAGGGCGTTGATTTCGCCGTCGTGCTTAAACATCCGTTCAATCGTAGCTTTGGTCCCAATCCGGTATAAATCGTTGGGAGTCGGATCGTTGACGTTGGGATTTTTTTGCATCACGAGAACCACTTGGCGGTTGAAATTGGATGCGGCATCTATAGCGGAAACGGAACGCTGGCGACCAAAAGTGAGAACAACTTCGGTACCGGGGAAAACTACTCCGTCCCGGATGGGGATGATGGGTAAACGTTCATTTTTGTTTGCGACAGTCAGTTGTGTCATGGATATTTGTAATCTAACTATAGAATTTGTTTCGCCTAAAGTATTTAGCAGTCTAACATAGGCAGTGCTAAGTGTCAAGAGAAAATTTAAACCAGTTCCTCCATGAGTGAAGTCAGATTCTGCGGCGGAAGTGTTTGCTCGACTAAAACCTCTTTTATAAGTTGGGGCGTTTGATCTTCATATGTAGGTTTTTCCACCTGATAAAAAATGCCGGTGGGCACCCGGGGTCCCCACTCCAAAGCTTTTTCAAAAGCGCTCGCTCTATTTGTCACGTCATGTTCCGCTCCCAGGCTATAAATATGTTCCCGGTACCAGGCATAAGTATTTACATGGTTAAATGTGACACAGGGCTGAAATACGTCGACGAAGGCAAAACCTTTGTGGCTCAAGGCCTGGACAATAAGTTTCGTCAGTCCAGGAATATCCCCGGCAAATCCGCGGGCAACAAACGTGGCTCCGGCTGCAAGAGCTATAGCCACCGGGTTCACCGGATCTTCCAAAACTCCGGATGGAGTAGATTTGGTTTTAAAGCCTTTTTGCGCCGTGGGGGCGGTTTGGCCGGTGGTCAATCCATACACTTGATTGTCATGCACGATCATCGTCGCCTGGACGTTGCGACGCGCGATGTGCACTAGATGATTGGTCCCTTCACCAAATGTGTCTCCGTCACCGGCGACGATAACTACCGGCAGCTTATGATTGGCTAGCCGGATCCCCTGGGCTACGGGTATAGGCCGGCCATGCAAAGTCTCAATCGCATAAGACTTGAGGAAATTGACCATGTGACCATGACAGCCGATACCGTACACCATGCAAAAATCAGTCGGTCCCCAGCCCTTTTCCACCAGCGCATTTTTGAGACTGCCCCAAATCCCAAAGTCTCCACACCCCGGACACCAGTTGGGCATGAATGCGGTTTTAAAATCGTTAAGCATTGACATAAAGTTTCAAATGTCAAAAACCAAAGTTCAAATCAAGCTCAAAGTTCTAAATATCAAATTTTGATTTTGAAATTGATTTGACATTTGTTATTTGAACTTTGAAATTTCTGTTATGATCTCCGCCGGAAAAAACGGCCGGCCGTCATATTTATTGATTCTGTCTTTGATCGCGATACCTGTTTTTAATAATATCCAATCCGCCATCGGTGAATTATGGTTGCCTTCAATATCTATGATGTGCTTGGCACTAGATAAAATCCGTTTCACCGACTCAACCGGAAATGGATTCACCCACGCAATATGCAAATAATTTACGAGTTTTCCCTGACCTGCCTCCGTAAGCTGCCGCATCGCTTCAAGTACCACACCTTTGGTTGATCCCCAACCAACTAGAGTATGCTCTGCATCAGCTTCTCCGTAAAGAGTGGCGTCTGGGACTTCTTTTTGGGCCTCAGCCATTTTTTTCATCCGTTTTTCAATCATGGCTTTCGTCAAGTGCGCTTCTTCAATCGAATAACCATATTCATCATGCTCATCAGAATTGGCATGAAAAATCCCGCCTTTGTTTCCGGGGATCGGCAGCGGCCGTGGGGAAATACCATCATCTGTGAGTAAGTATCGTTTGAGTTCCATTTCTTGAGCTTGTTCCTCAGGCTTAAGCAATTTTCCCCGTTCAATTTTCACCGGGTTTTGCATTTTGGCCAAGTCGACTGAAAAATATGACTCGCAAATGTATTTATCGACTAAAACAAAGGTCGGAGTTTGGTATTTTTCAGCCAGATTAAAAGCTATACCGGTCAAATAATACGCTTCTTCCATATCGCCCGGAGCCAGCACCAATCGCGGAAATTCGCCTTGGGAAGCATTTAAAACAAAATGCAGGTCGCCCTGTGTCGTCCAGGTAGGAAGTCCGGTAGCCGGACCGGGACGTTGTCCGTAAATGACCACTACCGGCTGTTCGATCATCCCTGCCAAAGATACGCCTTCAGTCATCAAACAAAATCCGCCGCCGCTAGTTGCGACCATGGACCGCGCGCCGGCAAATGAAGCCCCAATCGCCATATTGATCCCCGAAATTTCATCTTCCGGCTGTTTGTAGACAAATCCGGTTTTTTCAGCAATCCCGGCTAGATAATATAGTAAACCGTTGATCGGCGTCATGGGGTAGGCAGCAAAAAATTTCATGCCCGCAGCGACAGCTCCCAGACCAACCGCCTCGTTTCCGGTCAAGACCATTTGTTTGGGTTTAACTGGTTGCGGACCTAGTTTGCGCGGATACCCCTGTGGAAAATTCTTTTTGACAAAGTCATATCCGGCGCGGGCTAGATTGACATTTTTAGTCACCACCTCTTCGCCCTTTCGACCAAACTGGTCACGGATGACGCTTTCCAGAAACGAAAAATCATAATCAATGAGGGCCAAAGTCGCACCCAAGGCCACAGTATTGCGCATCAGGACATCACCTTGTTGTTCTTTTGCAAGCCGCATCAGGGGCACGGGTACCAAAGTCACCGCTTTGGGAAAATCTGTGGTTACTACCGAGAAACTTTCCGGATCAAATACCACTGCACCCCCTGCCGTCATTTCATTTTTGTGAAGATCTATCGTTTCACGATTTAGAGCAATAAGTATGTCCGCTATATCATCGGTAGCAAAAATGTCGTGGTTTGCGACCTTGACCAAAATGACGTTGTGTCCTCCGCGGATCAAAGAGGGATAATCATTGATCGTGATAGCTTTGAGTCCGCCGCGGGAAAAAGTGCGTACAAGTAATAGTCCCGAAGCCATGATCCCAAACCCGGCTTCACCCCCAACTTTGATATGCAAACTTGTAAGTTCTGCCATAATTATCTTATTTAGAATACTAGTTTTTGTCTATTTAAGCAATCACTCTGCAGGAAATACTCTATCCGGTACGACGTAAAACATATGACCAGTATCCAACTTTTAGTCAAAAATGGGCGCCCGATCACTTATCAACCGCCCGTAAAGTCAGTCTTCACCCTATTGCAAAATCACGCGCGTGATTTGACCAACCACATAGCTCTGTCAGCTGTCAATGTCGATACCGGGGAACGCACCCAACTTACCTTCCAACAACTACTAAACCGGGTCGTCCAAGCAGCCCATTATTTGCAGGCACTGGGTATAAAAAAGGGTGACCGCTTTGCCATACTCATGTCCAATACTCTGGAAGTCCTGATCCTGGAGCTGGCAGGAGGCGTGATCAGCGCTGCTACCGTACCGCTTGATGCCAAACGCGATACGTTTGAACGCAAACTTTATAAACTGCAAGATACCAAAAGCCAAGTTTTATTCATCAAGGCCGAGACCGCCACCGCGGAAATCCAAAACCTGGCGCGTAAAATAAAAGTCAGCGTTTTTCCAAATACCCAGGCATTTTTCAAAATGATTGAAAAATATCCTATCCAACCTACATTTGAACCCAGTGCTGATCTTCATTCTTTATACCTCATCCTCTATACCTCCGGTACCACTGCTTTACCCAAAGGCGTACCCATCACGGCCCAAGCTTTGTTGGCTAACGCCGAAGGCATCGCCAAGTGGCAAAAATTAACGAGCCGTGATCGGTTTAATATCATTCTTCCTCTCCACCACATCAACTCTACAACTATGTCATTTGCTACCCTTTTGGTCGGCGGGACTATCGTCGTCAATTCGCGTTATTCCGCTTCACGCTTTTGGCAAGTGATTGATCAGGAAAAATGCACTATTACGAGTGTTGTACCTACTATCATCCATGATCTCCTCACCCGCCAAAACGAAGTAAATACTAAAAGTATCAAAAACTCGAGCTTGAAACGGATTCTCGTCGGCTCGGCTCCGGTTTTGCCTGAAGAAACATTGAGGTTTTATGAACACTTTAAAATTCGTGTAGTTCAAGGGTATGGTCAAACCGAAACCGCACTCCGAGTCACCGGCGTGCCAATTGATTTAAAAGAGGCCCAATACAAAAAACAGGTCAAAGAAAATACCATTGGCGCGGAATTAATGAATTGTAATGTAGCCATTTTGAAAAAAAATGGCACAGAAGCTCACGAAAAAGAAACCGGAGAAATCTGTATCCGCGGACCAATCATGGCCGAAGGATATTTGAATAATAAACAAGCAACTCAAGAATCGTTTCATGACGGCTGGTTCCACTCCGGAGATTTGGGATATTGGAAAATTCATTATACACGTCATTCTGGTAAGCCCGAAGGGCGCATCCAGAATCCAAACCAAGATAGATTCCCGAATCAAGTTCGGGACAAGCTCTGGACAAGCCAGGATGACAAATTAAAATATTTCTATATCATCGGCCGACTCAAAGAAATCATTATTAAAGGCGGCGTCAATTTGTCTCCGGCCCTGATTGAGGATGCTCTGCTGAATAATTTTTCAGAAATCAACGAAGTCAGCGTCGTGGGATTTCCCGATGCACGCATGGGTGAAGAAGTAGCAGCTGTCGTTGTACTCAAACGTCATTCTGGTAATCCCGACAGTCACCAAACTTCAAATGAAGTCGGGAGCAGCATCCAAAATCCTGATTCTGGAGTCGCTAACGCTCCCCAGAATGACATTGTTAAGAAAATTCTTGATGCTGCTGCTCAAAATAAAATTTCCGGTCTTTCGCCTTATGAAATGCCAAAAAAAGTTTTTGTGGTTGATAGTCTTCCCAAAACTTCGACCGGAAAAATTCAGCGAGTGGAAGTGAAAAAATTGGTAGCAGAAAAAATGAAACCAGAAAAACTCACTTATTATTATGTCCGGCAAATTAAACCACAAGAAATAGAAATACTTAAAAAAGCAGTTGAAATCAATAATGACCGCTGGACAGGACTGCCTGCTACACTCCATGAATTTCGAAAGCGGGCCAAAAACGGCATAGTTTTGGGGGTGTTTAATGACAGTGCTCAACTGGTTGGCTCACTGTGCTACGTACAAATGCTATTTAACCAAGTCAAACAACTCAAAACCTGGCGAGAAGCCACGGCAAATGGCACCTTATCCAACCACAACCCTCAAGGTGACACATTACTTTGTGTTGCTATCTCAATAACTCTCCCTAACCCTCCCTTACAAAGGGAGGGAATTCCCCCTCTTAACCCTACCCTTCCTCCCCTTAATTTAAGGGGAGGTGAGGAGGGGTTAAACAATGTAACAATAAAACAATTTAACAATTCACTCCTAACCCAACTCGCCAAACAACACATTCAACAATATGCAAACTCAAATCTTGACCACGTCCTCAATTTCCACCGCAAACCAAAAGGCGACTTACCAGGTGCCACAGTCTGGAAAATATTGGCAAACGGTCGACCAGATGATAGAGAAGCTTGTGGTTATAACGTTTTGATGAAGTATCCCCAAATTCCCAAAGGTACAAAAATCATTCACTCAGCTTCTTCAACTTCCAGCATTATGCTGATTGAACACGCGCTGATGTTTGCCCAAAAACAAGGAATCAAACACGTCATCGCCTTCTCCCGCCCCGCCGGGTTTTATAAATGGTTGAGAGTTAATAAAGTAGTCTAATCACTACAACAGGGATCTTTGTAACCGCAATTTTTGCAGTGTGCATCGCGGCCGCCGGGCATACCATGGATAAGTTCATCGCAGTTGGGACAAGGACGGATGTTATGAACTCGAGGATTATCTTTATATCCCCTCTCTTTTTCAAAGAGACCTGCCTGCGCAGGCAGGGCGTTAGGATGGCTTTGGCTTCATTGTCGAGAGCAAATGCCAGTGGTGCCACAGCCACACAACTTCCGGCTCCGATGCAAAGATTTCGATCAACAGTGACTTTATATTTGACCATAACTAGAAAGCACAAATGTCAAAATCCAAATTTCAAATCAATTTCAAAAATCCAAATTATTAAGTTTTGAGCTTTAGATTTGAGTTGACATTTGTCATTTGAACTTTGACATTCACTTCATGTTGTTTAGTGCTTTATGCAATACTTCCAGTGACAACAATGCACATTTCAAACGAGTTGGAGTCAATTTTACCCCAAGCATTTTCAAAATATCATCCTTGGTGAGTGTTTGCAAGTCATGAATTTTTTTACCCTTCACTACTTCCGTCAACATTGAGGCACTCGACATACTGATCGCACAACCAATCCCTTGAAATCGAATATCAGTCACTATTTGTTTTTTTGCTTCAATCAGTAGCTGCATCGACAACTGGTCACCGCACGAAACCAAGTTGTCGCTTGATGCCACGCTGGGATGATCCAACTCACCAAAATTGCGGGGATGTTTATAGTGATCCAATATTTGCTCTCGATATAAGTCGTCCATTTAATTATTTAACCCTTGAAGTGTTTGCGTAGATTTTCTTACTGAAAGGCAAAAGTGCGGAAACGGCTCACTAGTCCGAGGCTCCGCCTGACTGCCTGAAGTTAGAAAATCAAGCAAACCTTCACGGGTTTGTCTTCTCTTTGGTTTCTTTCTCTGGACAAGCAGAGAAAGAAACAATTAATTTAAGCGAATATTTCTTGTACCCTTTTTAACCCTTTAACCAATGCATCTATATCTTCTTTGGTGGTGTAAACATAAAACGACGCCCGGGCTGTGGAAGCGACATCCAGGGATAAATGCAGCGGCATGGCGCAGTGATGACCCGCTCGAATACAAATATTATTCGAGTCCAATATTTGTGCAATATCATGTGCATGGATTCTCTCAATAGTAAAAGCGATAACCCCACCTCTATTTTCGGGGTTTTGCGGTCCATATATTTTTAATCCCTTAAGTGACCTAAGTAACTTAAGTGCATACGACGTCATCTCAATCTCATGTTGACGCACTTTGTCCATCCCTAACACTCGCAAATAATCTATTGCCGCTCCAAGACCAATGACTCCGGCAATATGCGGCGTTCCGGCTTCAAATTTGTGTGGCGGATCTTTAAATTCTGTGCGGTCGACATAGACAGCAGAAATCATTTCTCCCCCATATTGATATGGATTCATGTTATCCAAGAGTTCATATCTGCCCCATAAAACTCCTACTCCGGTTGGTCCCAACATTTTATGTGAAGAAAAGACATAAAAGTCACATCCTAGGTCACGAACGTCAATTTTAAAATGCGCAGCAGCTTGAGCCCCATCAACCAGAATCAAACAATGAGGATTTTTCGCTTTTATTTTCTTGATTAGCGTTTTAACCGGATTAATTGTTCCTAAAACATTTGACACATGTGTAAAAGCAACCATTCTAGTTTTATTGTTGATTTTACCCAACAGGTCTTTTTCATCCAATTTACCTTCGGAAGTGATACGTGATACGTGATACGCAATATGTTTCTTCAAAGCTCTTTGTTGCCAAGGCACGAAGTTGGAATGATGTTCCATGATCGTCGTCACTATTTCATCTCCTGTTTTGAGAGTTTTGCCTACCCCTGCTGCTACCAAATTAATAGCTTCTGTCGCATTTCGCACAAAAACAATCTCACCCGCACTTTTTGCACCAATAAAGTGCGCAATCTTTTCTCGTACTCGCTCGTATTCTTCAGTTGCTTTTTCGCTTATTTTATATATTCCGCGAAATATATTTGCTGAATATTTTGTATAGTATTCGTTTTCTTTATCAATTACCTGTTGCGGCTTAAGTGAAGTGGCTGTTGTATCAAGATACACCAGATTTGGTTGATGACGATAAATGGGAAAGTCTTTTTTAATTTGATTACCATCAATCATATTAACGACAGAGTTGAACAAATTTATACTTCGATGTATATCTCATCACTTTCCAACTTGACTGTTCCATCCAAGTTGGTTAATAGTATCGCTTTTCCTGCAGCTCGAATTTATTTCATGCTTCCCGGTCGAATTTCATTCGTTGCTGCAACTCTGATTTTCAGAATGAACTATTTATTGGAAGCCTTAAACCTATACATTTTTCTTCAGTGATGTATGAATCAGTAATGCCTCTTTGTGTTGGCCCTGAATAAATAAGCTGCAAAAATCCCAGACAGGTACAATTTCGGACGTGAGTTTCTTTCACATCTGAAGGTGGTGGAAGACCACCACCAGATAGACACGGTTTTTCAAGAGAATATGCTATCCATGCTCCTAGCAATAATGGCACAATAATAATTATCCACCATTTCATAACAGATACCTTTGACTATTTGCTTACTGCACCAACAAACCAACAGTATTATAAATTGATTGCCTAAGTTTTTGGTCCTGTATTTTACTCAGTATAACATCGAAAAATCCCTCAACAATGAGTTGGGTCGCTTTTTTTACACTTATCCCTCGGCTTTGGAGATAAAACAACTGTTCCGGATCGACTTTGCCAATGGTCGCGCTGTGTGTACACCTCACATCATTGGCTAGAATTTCAAGAGCCGGTTTTGACTCGGCTTTGGCTTCAGGTGACAACATCAAATTTTCATTGCGCTGATAAGCATTGGTTAGTTGCGCGTCTTTGCGCACTTTGATAAAACCTTCGTATTTCAACTGACTACGACCAGCTAAAACACTTTTAATAAGTAAGTTACTAGTCGTATGAGGAGCTTGGTGATCTTGGAGAGTGTTAATTTTAATAACATGACTTTCATTACCCAAAACAATTCCAAAAATGTCGGCGCTTGCACCATCACCACTCAAAACTACCTCAGTTACATAATCTGTGCTTTTTGTTGCTAGAAGAATAAGCGTTAAGTGTTGGTTTATGCTCACAGTAAAAGTTTGTGGAGAGCTTATTTGATCTAATTGTTGAATAATTGTTTTCATTAACTTCATAACTCCTCCTAACCTCCTCTTATCTTAAGAGGAGGAATTCCCTCTCTTAAATTAAGAGAGGGTTGGGGTGAGTTATTACCCCACACTGCCTTCCATCTGTAGTTCAATTAGCCGATTCATTTCAACCGCATATTCGAGTGGAAGTTCTTTGACAATCGGCTCAATAAAACCATTTACAATCATGGCTTCTGCTAGTTCCTTGGTGAGTCCTCGACTCTGTAAATAAAAGAGCTGTTCTTCCCCAATTTTGGAAACTGTGGCTTCATGTTCAATTTGCACATCTTGTGAGTGGATCTTCATGGTGGGATATGTATCCGAACGCGATGTTTCATCAAGTAGAAGCGCATCGCAAACGACTTTTGATTTCACATTTTTAGCTGAAGGAATCACATGCAGTAGTCCCCGATAAGAGGTCCGTCCCCCGCCTTTGGAAATAGACTTTGAAGTAATGCGAGATGTTGTTTCTGAGGCCAAATGAATAGCTTTGCCACCTGCATCCTGATGTTGACCCGGACCGGCATAAGCGATAGATAAAACTTCACCTCGCGCTTTTCGCCCGACTAAATATACACTCGGGTATTTCATAGTCAGCTTAGAACCCAAATTCCCATCAACCCACTCCCCAATTCCTTCTTCCTCAACGCGCATCCGTTTGGTAACGAGATTGTAAACATTGGTGGACCAATTTTGAATCGTAGTGTAACGAACCCGCGCGCCCTTTTTGACAATGATCTCAACCACTGCCGAATGAAGAGAATCAGTAGTATAAATTGGGGCTGTACAATTGTGGACTGCAAAACCGCGTACCAAATAAGAGTTGGTATCAGCAACTTCCATATTGAATACAAAACCTGTATAGGGAATTTTTCTTATTAACTTGACTGGTACAATAAAATAATCATGGCTTTCCCGGACTTCGCCTATACGCTTGTTTTTGGTATAAACGATAATAAATTGGTCTTTCCTGGTAATGACTCTACCGGCAATCACATCTTTACCGCCTTTGCGGATAAAAATACTTGCATACATTCCTAATCTGGCTAACAGTTCCTGAAGTTGACGTGCCAGTTGCTCTGATACGGTAGCTGCTCGACACATCACGCTACTGCCTTTTTTGCAGATATTTCCGTCTCCTAAAAAGTAAGTTTGAAGCAATTGCTCAACATGATCATCAGAAACTTCCATGATTTCTTTACTTAGTTTTTTGGTCGCAGCTCCTTTACCACATGTTTTTAAACACAATTCGTAAAGTTCTTTGGAGTAAACTCTGATTTCCATGCCGTGCTTTTTTTTATCCCAAATTTTCATAGGTTTTTTACCGGTAGTTTTTGTAATTAATTGAGTAACCTCATCAATGATCTCTGTTTCATTTTCACCTAGAGAGAAACTGACGATATGCATCTTCAACTGCTTATGGATATAAGCTGAACCTTCTGCCAAGTAGTAACCCAATAGTCGCATTGTTTCACGGGACCACAAATCATTTGCAGTTGTTTTGATCTTGGGATAGATGATAAAATCGCCTACTTCCAATTCACGTGCCGGAAGATATTTTGGTTTTACATTTAACAGAATTTTTGAGTTTACTTCTCTTTGCCAATTTTTTCGTTGCTTTCGTTTTACGAGTACTTCTCTACGCTTAATAGCCAAAACCGGATGCTCGGGAGTTAAACTAAATTTGTTGTAAGCGGAAATCGGGGTCACTTCGATCAGATCTCCGGTGTAGGGGCGAGTCATCACCGATTTTACTCTTCGTAATTTCCCTTGGTCATCTGCTACTAAGTCTTTTGGTTTAATACTTTCAATATTCACCCATTGGTCACCGGTACTGATCTGTTCGCCTGCAGGAAAACATCCCTCCACGTAATGCACGTAACTGCCTTCGTCGGCGATAATTAATGTTCGCTCAAACTGACCCATGTTGGCGGCGTTAATTCGGAAGTAAGCTTGAAGAGGAAGTTCAACACGAACCCCTTTTGGTACATAAATAAATGATCCGCCTGACCAGACGGCACTATTTAGGGCTGAAAATTTATTATCTCCCGGAGGGATGATCGTTCCAAAATATTTTTTAACGAGTTCCGGATACTCGCGCAACCCCGAATCCATATCCAAAAATACGACTCCTTTTTGGGATAAAGTTTTTTGGATACTTTTATATACCACTTCACTTTCGTACTGGGCTGAAACTCCGGCCAAAAATTTCTTCTCCGCCTCAGGCATGCCGATGCGGTCGTAAGTATCTTTTATTTCCGGCGGCAATTCTTCCCAAGAGGCGGCTTTGTCTTTTGTTGGCTTTATATAATAAAAAATGTCTTGGAAATTTATGTGGGACAAATCTCCTCCCCAAATCGGCAGAGTTTTATTTAAAAAAATTTGATAGGACTTCAGCCTAAACTGCCGCATCCAGTCAGGCTCATTTTTATGCCAGGAAATATTGGCTACCACGCGCTCGTCCAACCCTTTTTTGGATTTGAAAACATAGTTTTCCGGTTTACTAAACCCGTATTTGTAATTATCTAATCCGCTAAAAGTCTGCATAGCCTTTTGCCTCAACTATTTTGACGAGTTCTGCCCCGCCACTTTTGACCAATTTGCCCGATTTCATAATATGCACATGAGTGGGTTTTAAATAATTTAATATCCGTTGATAATGGGTGATCAGCAAAATCCCGGTTCCTTGTTTTTGCAAAAGCTCAATGCCATTTGCCACAGATTTTAAAGCATCGACATCAAGTCCAGTATCAATCTCATCAAAGATCGCAAATTTGGGTTTTAAGGTAATGAGCTGTAACATCTCGGCTTTTTTCTTTTCGCCTCCGGAAAATCCATCGTTGATTGCCCGCTTCAAAAACGCTTCATCAAGACGCAAGTCTTTGGCGGTTTGTTGAATTTGCCTATGCAGGGAAATCAGGTCTATTTTTTCATTTTTATAAAGTTCCCGGTAAGCAGTTCGCAAAAAACTACCTAAAGTCACTCCGGGAACGGCCAATGGGTTTTGAAATGCCAACATCAAACCTAATTTTGCCCGTTCATGAGGAGCTAATGTATTAATTAGGGTATTATTTACTTTGATCTTTGAACTTTGATCTTTGAACTTGTAATTCGGGTGTCCCATCAGCGCATAAGTCAAGGTTGATTTGCCACTGCCATTTGGTCCCATCACCACATGTAGTTCTCTCGATTTGATAATTAAATCAATTCCGTGAAGTATGGTTTTGTCTTCGATAGATACATAGAGGTTTTTAATAGTTAAGGAGATGGTCTTGTCCATAGATGATGAATTATATACCAACTTAGGCTTTTGCAAAAAGTATGGCCATCTACCAAGGCAACGTCAAATTGACGTTGGCGCTTGAACTCGCACGTGGCTGTCCCCAATTGACACTGATTTCTCTTCTGCCGGCAGGAGCTTTGTAAAAGACTTTCCCATGGGTTTTTCCATATTCATATAGTTCTTTAGTCAATTTCACATCAGACAAACAATAAGTTTTCAGCTTTTCCCATTCCTGATTTTTGAAATATTCTATTGCCAAGAGTCCATGTCCGGTTTTATGGGCATTTAGGGTTTCTCTTACTAGATCATCAAGCGCGATCCGGAAACCCAAACTTTTTTCAATGTGTTTTAGTAAATCAATCGTGGGCAAACGCGCCAGCTCACCTATATAATAAGGATTCAAGGCTGGTAAATCAAAATCAACGATATTAAAGCCGATGACTTCCGAAGCATGCTCAAGATATGGAAAAAGTTTTGGTAGTTCACTTTCGGTAAAAGTTAAATAAGTATTGGTAGCATAGTCAAATAACCCGGCCACCGAAATTTTCAATTTCTGTGGAATATATCCCCCAACATCCCGAAAGGTCAACTGAGTCTCCACGTCAATCACCACAGGTTGCGCCATAGTTCTGAGAATTATATACACGATGCATTTACAGATGCAATCGGTATATGAATATGTTAGTATAGTTTTTTATGGTAATTGGCCTGTGTTTCAACGTCAAAACCAACGCGCCTTCCACCGACCCGACGGCTCAAACTGATGCCGAATATGATGCTCCAGAAACCATCGCTGCGATCAAAGCTGCACTTATAAGTGGCGGCCACAAAGTCATTGAAATCGAGGCTGACCAAGAATGCTATTTGAAACTGTATAAGCTACAAAACCGTCTCGATATCGTTTTTAATATCGCTGAAGGGATGTATGGTGATGCCAGAGAAGCTCAAGTTCCAATTTTTTGCGACATCTTGGAAATTCCCTATACCCATTCGAGTGCCCTAACCAATGCGATCAAACTTGATAAAGCCCTCACCAAAAAAGTCCTACTGTATCACGGTATTCGCACCCCCGAATTTCAGTTATTTTCCCGTCCCAATGAACCGATCAATTCTCATTTTCAATATCCGCTCTTACTTAAACCCAATGCTGAAGGCTCGAGTAAAGGAATTTTAAATGCCAATCTGGTCAAAAATGAAAAACAGCTGCGTGAGCGCTTGCGTTGGTTATTTAAAGCCTTTTCCCAACCAGTGTTGGTCGAAGAATTTTTGCCCGGTCGTGAATTTACGGTGGCTCTCTTGGGAAATCCGCCTCAAACCTTACCAATCATTGAACAAAGACTCGATCGCCTCCCTTCAAATTTGCAAAAATTTGCCTCTTACGAAGTCAAGTGGCTGTGGGAAGATACGTTGTCTGACCCCCGTATCGCCTATGATTGTCCAGCTAAGTTGAACCCTGATTTAGAAAAAGAGATACAGAATATTTCCCAAGATACATTTGCTGCCCTCAATTGCCGCGATGTAGCACGTGTCGATATCAGGTTAGATAAAAATGGGAAACCACATGTACTCGAAATAAATACTATGCCGGGTTTGATCCCGGGGGAAGATATCATTTCTTATTTTCCGATTGCTGCCCGAGTTGCCGGATATTCATACAATTCGATGCTACTGGCTATTTTAGAAGCTGCAAGTAAGCGCTATCACCTAACCAAAAAACATTAGCGCAAAGTTTCATTGAACCATTCTGCAATCAAGGCTAAAACCACGGGTCTCGCTTTACCAGTAAATGCGTGATTGGACTTTTCCACTACTACCAAATTTTTGCGTCCGGAAGCATGCACGTATAAATCTTGAAATTCCCAGGGTTTGATCCGGATATCTTTGCCCCCATAAATCAGTTTGATGGGCTCCTTGATATGCTGCATTTGCTTTGATAAATCGTGCTGTTTTAAATTTTGCCAAAACTCCCGTCCCACCCGAGTGATCCGTTTATCAGTACGTTCAATTTCCGAAATCCCCTCGGGGTTGTATCCACGCTGTCGTTTAAACCATTTTTCCAAAGACTGGTACGGATCGGCCGGAGCACTGGTGAAAACATAAGATTTGATTCCAGCCAAAGGCTGGGCAGCAATTGCCGCCACCGAACCAAAGGATTGGGCCAATATCCCGATTTTCCTGGGATTGGTGAATCTGTCGGTTTTAATGCTCTTTAATACCTCCCGCAGTTCATCCGCTTGTTTAGTGAGCGTCATATCAACGAAATTTCCTTGGGATTTGCCCGTGCCGCTGAAACTAAAGCGAAATGTCTGAAACCCGTTTCGGACCAGAATATCACTCGCCTGATCAAAATAGCCGGACTCATGTAAGTCCATACCAAATCCCGGTACTAGTAAAACCGTCGGAAAACGCATCCCTTTTTCCGGCACATCCTGCACTACTTCCAGTAAATTTCCCGATTGAATCGGAACCCGCAGATCGTATTTCATGCTTGTATTATATACCCTTTGCAAGTTTCCCCAAACATGCATACAATAGTTTAGGAATAGTTTTTTCTTAGGGAAAGGTGGTGAAATTTATGAAAAATCCGCAGGTTTTGATCGCTTTTTGGCTGGTCAATAGCATCATTTTCTATTTTGCGCCGTTTGTGTTTGTGGGCCTCGTGATCACCGGCAACGCGCGTTTAGCCCCATTTTTGGCAAGTTTAATCAGCGGCTTTTTACTGACTGTGGCAGACACTTTAACCATGCCAGTATTTGATGCACTCAAAATCAAACTGAAAGATGAGTGGCAATGGGCTTTGGTTTTTCTATTCGTAAATGTCTTGGGCGTGTGGGTGCTTGCCCGCTATGCTGATCTGACCGGAGTTGGGGTAGCCAATGCCTGGGTGGCGGTGATGTTGGGATTTATCTTAAATCTGGTGCAATGGTTGGTGTGGAAACTCACTGCCCACAATCAGAAAAGATAAATTATAGTTGGGTTTCGCGATTACTTAGAACGGTATCTAATGGTCTGTTTGGAAATTAGCTTTTTTGTCATTTCTTTCCCGGTGAATAAGGGACTCGGAATGACATTGTTGGGAGTTTCCAAACAGGCTCCAAAAATTTAGTTCACCACCCACCAATCAAACGTCACATCTTTGGTAAATATTTCTTCGAGGCTGACGGTGAAGGAAACATTGGGCGCAATATTTGAAATAAACAGGCTTTGCTTGCCGGTCAGCGAGCGCAAACTCGTAAATATATGGGATTTATCAGTAACCAAAGGTGTTTTAACTTCGGTTGACACCTTTCCCGCAGAAACTGTGGCCTCTCCGACGCTATCCCCCTGCATGATCAGTTTTTGGGCAGTCAAATTGCCCGACACAGTCAGGTCGCCCAGGACTTTCATATTGCCGTTTTGGTCAATCGTGACTTTGCCGTTTAGAATATCTATGCCAGCTAGGCCCAATGATTGGAGTTTAAGTGGACCGGAAAGCGTATTGATGGTAGCCGAACTCGAGCTGTCCATATCCAAGCCGTCGATGGTTAAGACTCCCATGGTCAGTCTGCCTGTTATACCCACATCGGATAAATTACTTCGGCCGCCGACTAAAAGATTTCCGGAAATGGTCGCATCTTCAGTTGAAATACCCAAAACCGCGCTACCTGATGCCGTAGGTCCTCCGGCTAAATCATAAATACTGCTTTGTGTTTCCAAAATTTCGATGCGCTTCAAAAGATCTGTGATTGTAGCCGAAGCTGTGGCTACATCCTGTTGGGTAAGACTTAGTGAGTCAGCCAAAGCCGAAATCTTGGCCTCCAAAGTAGTCATGGCTATAGTGTCATTTGCTGCCAGTTGACTTGTTGAAATCACATTACCAAGACTATCGATTTTGGCGCTAAGTTCTTTGACAGCATTGATAGTCACAAAAGTTAAAGCTGAGGAATTGAAACTATACAGCTCGGTTTCGACTCCGTCCAGGTCACCCTTGAAAGTGGAAATGGTATAAGGAATGATATCTTTGACATCTTGGGCAATGACTCCTATTCCCGGAGCACCAGCCGGAGTACCAGCTTTACCATTAAGCTCATAACTTACGGGGTTGATTTTATTCAAAACCGCCAGTCCATCACTAAAGGCAGCAATATTTTCTTTAAGTCTTTGGTCAGAAACAATTGTCCAAGTATTACTGGTCGGCTTCCCGGCAGAATCAGTGGACAACTCCAGTTGATAACTCGGAGTGGCATCGCCCAGGCCCACTTTGCCATCTCCCAACACAGTGATCGCTGCAGTATCGTCATTATTGGCAATTTGCAAAACTGTTTCGGCTGCAAGCAAATCAACTACACCTGTTCCACTGGCTTTAGTGCCGATTAAAGAAATTGCTGGAGTCGTGTCGGTGGGGTTTGATGATTGGACACCTTTTAGTCCCAGAGCGATTCCTGTCGCATCAGCCAGTCCGGTAATTTGGGCGCCACCATCTGTGGTAGATATGGATGATAGGTGGAAAAAAGCATCAGTTTCAGCTATAGTCGTCACTCCGTGACCTATGTCATCATCCGAAAGAGCGAAGGCTGGAGTATTGGTGGCATCATAGAGTTCGAGAAGGTAATCAGGTGATGAGTCTTTAATACCGACGTTGCCTGTGGAAATTGTCGTGCCGGAACCATCTAAAGCCGTACCAAAAATGAGATTACCGATATTCAAAATATTGGCACTGGTGGCAGCGGGGGCGTCAATATCGTAGCCGATGACGATATTGTTGGCACCGGTTGTGAGTGCATCTCCGGCTTGGTAGCCCAATAAAATATTGTTGGATCCGGTGGAGAGATTACGACCTGCTTTGTACCCAAACAGTGAGTTATTACTAAAAGAGCTATTGATAGAACCCCACCCAGCTTCTAGACCGACTGCAGTATTTGCTGAGCCAGTTTGTGTATAGTACAGAGCCGTATACCCTAATGCGCTGTTACTGTAACCAGTAGTGTTGGAGAAGAGAGCATAGTTACCTATTGCGTTATTGTAGTATCCAATACTGTTGTTGTAGAGCGATCGGTAGCCCATAGCGTTATTTTCGTATCCAGAGGTGTTGGAATATAGAGCTTGAAACCCGACTGCGCTGTTTTCAAAGCCGGTAGTATTGTTGGAGAGGGCCTCTTTTCCTACAGCGTTATTTTCGACCCCGGTGGTGTTACTTTTTAGGGCCATGTAGCCAAGAGCGGCATTGCTATTCCCTGATGTATTGGAGTAAAAGGCTTGATAGCCTACCGCTGCGTTATAATTTCCGGTGGTATCATGTTGTCCACTTCCACTACCGATAAAAGTATTGTATAGAGCATTCCCTCCGGAGCGTAGTTCTACTGGTGAAGTGGTACCAGCGCTATTGGCGATAGTCATGGTGGCCGGAGCAACGGTTATAAGTTTTACTGAAACAGTATCTATGGTTCCCACGAAAGTAGTTGTAGGAGTGAATTTGAGGTTAGTGGTGTTGGTAGCAATCAAGACTTGGGCATAGGAGCTGATATTGGAGGAAATTGTCGTCCCATTAGTACCACCAATAGAAGCGGTTACCGTTCCGGCTGAATAACCACTAACAGTGTAGACAACGAGATACGAAGAGCCTGCCGTGACAGTTAAAGGAGTTGTGGGTTCAAGTGTTGCAGTTCCTCCACCATCGGCATGGGAAACATTATTTGAATTGTAGTACCAGTCTGGATTGCCACCACCTAAACCCAAGGTCCAACCAGTGGCGTTACCAGTAAATGCGCCATTGGTAACCAGGTCGCTGCCAACCGAGGCGACGTCTGTCGTGGCTACGACGTGGAGAGGTGAGGTGGGAGCAGTGATCCCAATCCCTACATTCCCTCCGGCGAATATGGCGGCGTAGTTGGTATCAGCTCCAGTTGGGGATTCAACATATAGACCGATGTTGGTGGAAGTGCCAGTGGTGTCAAAGGTGCCATTGGCCACATATAATCCGTATGAATTGATGGTGCCGTCGGTTCCGACTACTCCACCTGGTTTGAGGTAGCCACCATATACATTGGTAGTTCCTCCGGTAGAGGCACCAGTGGAGGCAGGTTGGGATCTGAGTCCGTAAATACTTCTGGTACCTGTGGTAATAATCCCTGATGTGGAAGTAATTAGATCAGCTCCTATTAAAGTATCAGCTGTAGTTGAGGAGGTGGAGAGGGTGGAATACAGGCCAACTCCGGTCTTGGCAGCGTTACCGGTTAAAGCCAAAGAAGAATACACCCCGTAGTCGGTATTAGTAGCAGCAGTGGCATCGGTGCCGGTAATATTGAGGCCATATCCCGTAACTCCAGCACCTGAAAAGTCTGGAGCGCCGTAGATCAGAGCTGCACCTGAGCCTACGTCGGAGGTTAATTTGACGAAGTGATCGGTGATTCCGGTGGAAGAAGGGCCGGTAAGAACTAGGCCAGAGCCGGAGGTTAGGGAGGCGGCAGTTATGGTGAAGGCGTCTGTTGAGGTACCTGTGAACGTTTGAGAATATAGACCGGTACCCGAGGAGAGGGTAAGGTTGGCATTGGCATCAATGGTAACGGCGTTGAGAGTAGAAGCATCATCTACATTCAAGGTAGAGGTAGTGGAAATGGCAGTGGTCAGGGCGTCAATGCCGGTTTCACCGGTGAGAGTGGCATTGGCGGTGACGGTGACGAAGTTGGCATTAATGGGAGCGTAGGTTCCAGAAAGAGCAGTGCCATTTTCAGTGAAAGCTACGGCGTAGACGTTATCCCATGGCAGGGCAGAAGAACCTAGGTCATTGGTGCCAGTGGTACCGATGGGGAGAAGGTCAGAGTCGACAGCCACCCGGCCGGTAAAGGTGATGGCGTCGGTGGTAGCATTGCCGATGGTCAAATCATTGGCAATGGTAGTAGTACCGGTGGTGGCTCCCAGATTTAACGTGGTTGCCGCTCCGCCCAGGGATAAAGTGGTGGCGGTGGAATTGAACAAGGTCGCGGTAGTATTGGCTGTGGTTACGTCTCCTCCGGCAATGTCTACGTCTCCATCGGTGTAAATCGTGCTTTCGACTCCAAGTGTTCCGGAGATGAAGGCGTCATCTCCATCGAGCGAAAAGTCACCATGGGTAATTGTTTCAGTTGTGGCGCCAACAAAAAGGTCATCCAGGATGGCCACATCATCGGCTGCGGCGTACAGAGCATATGAGTCGGCTGCGGTTATAAAAATGCCATAATCTACTACTCCCGCCGATAAACTATCTATATAGATGCCAGCTTGACCTGATAAAGTTCCAGCGCCAGAGGGTGAATTTAGTATACGAAGGGCTGACGATGCTGTAAGTGTCACATTGGTTGAGTCCACCGGAGCAGACAAGGAAAGTGCGGTAGCTTTGTCAACTGTGAGTGCGCTGTCGGCAGCTAAGGTAGCTCCAGTTATTGCGACAGTTTCCATGAGTGATGTAACTTGCGTTGGGGCGGTTAAAGTAATAGTTCCTGGAGTTAAAGTTAAAAACGTTTTTTCAGCCGATGCGCCTGCTCCCAGAGTTGCAGCAGAACCGGTTAAAGTAAGTTCACCAGTCGATCCCAGGGAAAAATCAGTGTAGTTGGTGGCAGAACCATCAGAGTCGTTGTAGGTGAGTCGCAGAGAATCACCGGTCGCGTGGTTTATTTCCAATGCTGCGTCCGGTACTGTTGTCCCGATACCCACATTCCCACTTTGGTCAATCACAAATGGGGTAGTGTCGGAGGCGGCGTCTTCGACTAGGAGGGCGTTAAAGACTCCGGTTTGGGTGATGGTCAGGGCAACTGCGGCCGAGGTGGTGGCAGAGAGAGTGTCATTGGTATTTGCCGGATACAAATTTCCGGCGGTTCTCGTCCAGTAACCGGCGGTACCTGAGGTGGGGGGAGTAGAGGTCAGATTTTTGGAAGCATCGGTGTAAACGCCTGAAGAAGCAGTCAGGCCGGAGAAATTTATCGTCCCTGATGAAGTGATACCTGTTAGACCTGAAGCTACGCCGCCTGTCGTTATATCCCAGACTGAAGTGTTGATACTTCCCAAGTCGCCGTCGTCACCCAAAGTAAATGTTGAATTGGCAGTGAGAGCGCCATTGGCAGTCAGACCTGATGTGGCGGTAATTAATCCGGAAATAGTTGGGGTAGCTGTCCAGGCTGTGCCGGTGACGGTCAGATTTCCGCCCAGGGTAGTCAAATTACTACCGGTAACTGTGAGTGTTCCCGAAACATCGAGTTTGGCACTTGGGGCAGTCGTTCCGATGCCCACATTGCCGGTATTGATCCAGGAATTGCTACCAGAGGTGCCGGTGAATTTTATTAAAGCAGAAGCAGTGGCTGTGGCACCCAATAATAAATCATCACTTATAGTAGTAGGCGAAAGCGCTTGGGAATTTCTTTGCCAAAATCCAGAAGTGCCGCTGGAGTTAGTATACAGGTTATTCACATACATATTGCTCCAATAAAGCGAACTCGAACCCAAGCTATATGTTCCGGTCGTATCCGGCACCAGATCCGAGTTAAACCGGGCATTTACTTTCACCGTATCGCTCGTGGCATCTCCTAAAGTCGTACTTCCCTTGATGTTGGCACCACCTTCCAAAGTCAGGTGGCCGTCTTTATCAATGCTGCCTTTATCCAGATTTAAGCTCAACCATTTATTATTTGCTGTACCCAAACTGCCGACACTTGGAACTGCCGGATAAATATTGCCGTTATAATTGGAAAGAATTGAACCGTTGGAGCCCAAGATAATCCCGTTGTTGCTGGCTTGGCCACTATCATAAGTAGTCAGGACACTTCCCTCTTCAATCATCAGATCGTCAAGATACACTGTACCGGAAGTCAGTCCGTGCACTTCAAAAATCGGATACCAGTTTTTGCTGTCAGTGATGATGCCATTGGTAGCTGCTGACATATTGATCCTGACCCAATCTTTGGTGCCGGAAAAAGTAAATTCTTTGAGCTTGCCATAACGGTTTAAATGTTCATCCCAAAAACCCAGACGCACAGTGAATTTAGGAGCATTTAATACCTTTATATATGCAGAATATGTATAATTTCGCTCAGGTACGGTTTTAGTATCCGGTTGAGAAATACCAAAATTACCATTGCCACTGCCCAAAAATTTCAAACCATAATATCCGGAATGGATCCCCTCTTCGGTCGTAAAAGTATTTCCGGCGTGAGAATCAAGCATATAAGTCCATTGTCTGGGGACGTCACTGACTTCGGCTTCAAATGAGGTATTTCGCAGCAGATTGCTGTCGGCGGCGTTGAACTCGGTGATTGTGATGGCTTGCGTATCGACAGCTAGCACCTTTTCGCCTTGGTCTTTTTTATATTGGTAAAGTTTGGCTAGTTCTTGTAAGACCACGAGTTTAAATTTTTCCGTTTCTTCAGGGGTTTTATCAGCCTCCAGATTTTTAGCTTCATTCGGGACAAACCCTTCGACTCCGCTCAGGGTAAACCTTTTGACTCCGCTCAGGGTAAACCACTTGAAAAAGTTTAAAGACAGCTGCGGCAGCCTAAATTGGGGAAGCGTAATTTTGGGGAGAGAAAATTTGGGCGTTGGGAACCAGGGTTTGGGTAGTGATAATTCCCAAGCTTGCGCCGTCCTCGGCAGAAGTAGGAAAACCATAAACAAAATGGCAGTAATTGACGTTTTCAGTTTTCGACTGCACTCTTGCATATCACTTACCAAAACTTATGTAATTCGTCATTGCGAGGAGTCCCGATTCTATCGGGACAACGAAGCAATCTCAGTAGATCCTGAAGCTAGTTCAGGATGACAAAAAGATTGCCGCGCCTCGCTTCGCGGGCTCGCAATGACACCCTAAAACAGGTGTAACGATATAACTCCACAAACACCTCCCCATCCCAACCAGACTGCCGATTTTATCGGCAATCAATGGGATAGCAAAATTTTGTTTCAAATCAAATAAATATTTTCTTTCCTTACTCTATTAAGAACTATCTATTTCGTTTTGTCAGTGATCTGAGTATCAAGTATGTTGTGACGATCATCACAATATCGAACCTAGCAAAAAATCTGCTCATTTTATGCTATTGTTTTTTAAAATAATCTGTGTTTAAAATGAGTGAATCGACTTATGGAAAAAACTGTTGTCCAAAAACTGGAGAAATTTTTTGCAGACTCTAAGCCATTTCGTCTCAAAAAAGAAGAAATCATCTTACGTCCGAATGAAAGAATTTTCGTCTTGTATTTACTGAAGCGTGGTCGGGTGCGGATGTATGCAGTCAACAACCAGGGAGAAGAATCTACTATCCATATTTTTCAAGCTCCGGCTGTTTTTCCACTAATGCTAGCTCTCACCAATAAACACAGCGAATATTATTTGCAGACGCAGACGGCTGTCGAAGTGCACAGTGAATCTGTGGAGAAAGTTTTAGAATATATAAAATCCCAGCCAGATATTTTATTTGATTTGGTAACGCGCTTCGCCAAAGGCTTAAATGGTTTGTCTTTGCGTATCAGCCAGTTGGCTCACGAACATAAATATGTCAAAACTATTGCTTTACTTAACTATTTAGTACAAAATTTTGGTATCAGATCCGAAAAGGTAGGGGAAGTCATCTTGCCACTCGGACATAAAGAAATTGCCAGTTGGCTGGGTGCCAGCCGTGAAACTGTCACCCGTTTCATGTCCAGACTTCAGGATAAGAAGCTCATCCGTCAACAAAATAGTGAATTGGTAGTCACCAATGTATTTAAGCTTGAAAAAGAAGCCCGGGAAGAACTTGAAGCCAAAGTCAAAAGAAGCGTCCATCATATATATAATTAAGGCCCATTATGACTGCTCGACCACACATCTTAAGTAAACTCAGCCAACTCTTGCTTTTAGTACTTACTTTCCTCATTCCGGTGTTTTATCTTCCGTTGACTTTGGATCCTCTCAATTTACCAAAATACGCGCTTTTAGTGGTGATCACTGCCATCATGCTACTCCTCTGGGCGATCAAACAAGTGCGTCAAAGAGAAGTCACTCTTGTGGTCACACCTTTTACTCTACCGTTATTTTTGTTTACTATAGGCACTGTTGTAGCTCTATTTGTGGGTTCAGCTAACAAAGTTTATCCCCTATTGACTCCTGGATCAGTGGGGACTTTGGTCACCTTTTTTATCTTTACTTTTGTGGTCAACCAATTTGGCGAAGTAAGTCATGGTCTTGCAAAACAGCTGCGCTTGGCGCTGGCTGCGGGAGCAATTATTCTATCTTTGGTGACTTCACTCGTACTCTTGGAAACGCTGGATTTTATAGTTTTGCCCAAATTTATCAGAACTTATGAGCTGCTGGTTGTACCTGACGCGCTCACCTTTTTGACTGTGGCTATTCCGTTACTGCTGATACTTGGTGCTCCTTTCATCATGCGCACGCTCAAAAAAATTGGCGAAACCGAAATTTCCCTCACCCCAGATTCCTTGATGAAGTCTGAAGCCTTACCGGGAGAGACAAATACGGAAATATTTATGCTACTTCTGTCTAGTTTGTTTCTGTTGGTAGGCATTGGTCTTGCTGCTTACCAGCTATTTACTACCACCCAACCTTTGCCGCTCCTGCCTTACTGGGCCGGTTGGTATATCGCAATCGATGGCATCAAACTTATCAAAACCGCGCTTTTCGGTGTCGGACCTGGTAATTTTCTGGCTGCTTATACTCAGATTAAGCCGGCGTTTATTAACTCGACGCCTTATTGGAATGTCAATTTTGCCATTTCCTCTAATACTTTTTTCCAGATTCTGACGGAAACCGGACTGGTAGGCTTACTACTTTATATTAGCTTCGCCTTCCGGGTCTTACGCGTGGGGTTAACACAACTTTTTAAGTCAGTTAATTCCGTAACACCTTTTGTCTTGGGAGCATTGGGTGCACTGGCAGTACAACTCTTTTTGCCAGCTTCTATCGCCACCTGGTATTTCTTGTTTTTGGGTGTGGCTTTGCTAGGCGCACGTCATCCTCAAACCCGGACGATTAAAGAGTCATCAATTATTTTGGCTTGGCTATTCCTAGGCTTTGCGCTTTTAATCATTGTCCCAAGTGTCTACTTCGGTAGTCGGGCATATGCGGCGGAAGTTTTATATAAACAAACGTTAGTAGCCATTAGTAAAAATCAAGCTGATACGGCACTTAAGAAAACCGACCAAATCCAGAAGCTCAATCCATATGTCTATGGATATCACGTCAGCGCCTCACAACTTTATTTAGCCATTGCCAATAACCTGGCCAGCCAAAAGAAAGAAAAGATTGATGAACAAACACGAACAACTATTTCCCAATTGGTCCAGGAATCCATCCGCCAGGCCAAAATCGCGGTTTCGGTGGGACCCGCAATTGCCACCAACTGGGAAAATTTGGCCGGCATCTATAGATCTTTAATAAACGCGGTGGAAGGCGCTGATAACTGGACACTACAAACTTACCAGCAAGCTGTCCGGCTTGATCCGACCAATCCAGTGTTGCGAGTCAATCTAGGCGGCGTCTTTTTTACACTCAAACGCTATGATGAAGCCATCCAACAATTCCAAATCAGTGTAGCCTTAAAGAGCGACTTTGCCAATGGTTACTACAATCTAGCTGCAGCTCTTCGTGAAAAAGGCGATTTTGCGCAGGCTGCCAATGCCATGCGGGCAGTCCTCAAAATCGTTCCGGTCAATTCTGAAGACTATAAAAAAGCCGAAAAAGAACTAGAAGAAATAGTCAAGAAAGTTCCGGCAGTTCCCGAAACTAGCGCAGGACAAGTGTTGCAACAGCCGACAAATAGCGGACCAAAAATCACTCCACCTTTAAAACTTGATCAGACTGCGACCCCGGAGATCCCAGAGGAGACAACGGGAGCTGCCAAACTAGCTTCTCCAACCCCCGCCTCCCCCGAACTATAATTGAAGCGTTTTTGTATAAATTTTCTTGGTCTAATTGCCGTTGAGGTGTTTTTTCTTTGTTTAATTTCTTGCCTGCCCGCCCCTGCCTGCCGGTTTTGAGGACACTAATTTAAACTTTGGTTGTTTACGCACAAACTGAAAAGGGTGTGCTCAAAATAATCAAAAATTGGACACTAATTTGAGAAAGTCAGGAGCAATAAAGTGAAAGAATTAATTTAGAAAATTAGCAAATAACGAAAACTAACAAAAAAATAAATACACCAAACCACTACTTCGCAGCAAAAACCGTTTTGAAGGCTGACTGGTAAGCCGGATCATCTTTGACATTGATGATCGTCTGCCCCATCCAGGGAGCCAGAGGCCGGAAGGAATAGTACATCACACCGTCAAAACTGGACTGGCCTAAAGTCGCTAACCCGTTGCTTTTTACCCACTCCGTATCCGGAATCGGCGCGTTGTGGTCTATAAATTCAAGCACCGCGAGGTTAGGCAATACGATGATAGCCGGATCAAAAGCTTTGATAGTTCTGGCAATTGCCGCCTGATCGGTGATGTAATTACCCCGACGGGATCCGGTTTTTTTTACAGTCACTGTAAACATCGCCACATCAACCAGTTTCCAACCCGGTTGGGCGGTGGCAATGATTTGCTGGAAACATTCCAGCGTCCCGAAGTTGATCAGAACCGGAATTCCGGAATTTACCTGTTTAATAGTGGAATAAAGATTTTTCAGATCCTGCCCGCTTAAGTCCCATTTGTTGGCATGACACGGCTCATCCACTATCCAAAAACCGATAAAATCCGGATCGCCCGCTACAGTGTTGCCGGTAAAATAGTTTCTGGTGACACTGGCCACTTGATCAAGATCGAGACCAAAACCTTGACCTTGGATTTCTTCCTTACCCGGGCCTTTGATAAATAATTTTAAGCCCTCGGTCTTGGCTGAAGCAAAAACTGACGCCAGATTTGCCGCTGATTTTACCCCGTGATATTCGACTGTATTGGCTCCCCAGGATTTGATCACGGCAAAATCTTCCGGCATAGCTCCCATGATCCCTACGTATCTACCAGTGACTGCGGGCGGGATCTGCGCCGTCCCTGTACCCGGATTGGTCGATGCGGCGGGAATTTGGGCTATGGATGATGAAGCGGTCGGCTGGTTAGTTTTGGTTGTTCCTTTGGCTTTGAGGGAATAAAGAATAGTCGCATTGGTCAAAACCACCGCCCCCACTACTATCCCGACTATAGCAAACAAAGCTAGATAAAAACCGGTTATATGCTGGTGCATAGCTTTGTAAAAGTGATTTATATCACAAAATTTTAGCCAACGCCACCCTCCGGTAATACTCACACTCTGTGTAGGATATTTTTGTTTTGTTTTTTGACCGACATGAATTTTCATAATAAGTGATTCGTTATTTCAACATCACTCAAACTTATTATATTATATAGTTATGAAACGCCTTAACTTGCTGCTTACTCTTTATTCTCTAACTGCGCTCGTGATAATAATCGAAAGACTCTCCCCGACCACCAAATTGCTGCTGCAGCCATACGACTTCATCAGGCTACATGAGATCAATCAAACAGTCATTTTTCTACCCGCAACCGTCATTTTATCTTTTTTTATTCTTAGATTACACACCAATAACTTTCAGAAACTAAAAGATCATCGTAGTAAATTACTTCTGATACTTTTTATTGTAGGAACCTATCTTTATGGAGCTGGCGAAGGCTGGCATGAAGTGGCTAGTTTTACTCTCAATCAATACTGCACTATAAATAATATTATTGGCAATTTGTGTGGCGGATTGTTTATTAACGATTTCTATGCCGGCAATATCATCTTTTTTGTCGGCGGAGTTTTCCTGAATGTTTCCCTGATGAGTTTTGCTGTCATTCAACCCTTGGAACATTTTGACAATCAAGACCTAACGATTTTGCTGGCAAATAGCTTGGTCTATGCTTTCACTTGGTTTGCTTATGCTGCTTTTGATAAGGTCCTTATTGGCCTTTTGTTTTCGACAATCTTAGCTTTTATTTCGATTGGATTTTTGATAAAAGTTAAAAGCCGGTTAAGAAAACATCCCTACATCCTCTACAGTACGGTTGCCTATGCCCTGGCCACCATAGCTACAATCGTAGTCAGGTTTCGCTGAAATCAAATCTTATTACCACTTACTATATTTAAGATACCTACTATGGGCAGGACTATACACTTGTAAAATACCTACCCGACGAGTGAAATATATAAACCGCCTTTACAATCTCAAATATTCCGTCTCTCCCTATCTTCACTTACCCCCCATGGAATAGCGTTTCTATATACCTGAGTAAGTTCATGTGGAACAAATGTAAGGCTTCCATAAAAACCTTCCTCTAAGCCTCGCGGTATATTGCCTACAGCAAACATTTGATCAGCTGTACCATCTAAAATAGCTTCTTCTCCTTTTCTACCTGGTATATAACCAATAAATTCTGCCTTATTATTAATTCCATTTGGCATCTCAACAATATATCTACGATCAGATCGATTATTATATGATTCTATCGCTAATATAATATCCCGTCCTTTAACCTTTAGGACGTTTCCTTCGGGCACTTTCATTTTTATAAAATTTTGGATATCTGTTCCTCCATCCCCAGTGATTAAGCGTGCTCCATATGGGGCAACTTTATACCCCCCCGCATTAATGTTTCAGTTGCTAAACTAGTCCAAACCCAACAATGGCCAACGCCTGCGTAACCGCTTACTTCGCGAAGAATAGTCCATAACGATTGGGTATTATTCATAAATCTATTTTAGGACTTACCACCTATTCTTTTTTTGAAAATCCATCTTCATAAAAATCCAAGGCATCCCAATTGACGGAAATTACTTAAGACGAACGGTATATACACCTTTTGCATTTCGTAATTTTTCTATATTCAAACTCGGGTGATTTGACTTGCCCCCCTGTTCTTTTTTATAAAAACTCAAGGCTAGCCGTTTCTCGAAAATGTCGAACGTCCATGTATTAGCTTCCCCGCCATTATTTACTTTTTCAAAAGCGTTTTGTCTTGTGGAGTTTTGAGATAATTTTGTGAAGTAGAAACTTTTTGTCCAGATTTTCTTTCGAGTTCCCGACGTGCATTTCCGGCTATAGCTCCGCCTTGCCTGGCAGTTTGCTTGTTTTGGGGAAATCCTCGTGTATTTTTAGCTCTGGTAATTCTCGTAGTTGAAGCTTCGCCGAGCATAGTGAAGATAAGTTCGAGATCATCCATGTGATCACGTAGATTTTCTCTTTTGAGGCGCTTGAACTTCTTGTATTCTGATGGCGTCATACCAAAAGTGGCTTCTGAAATTTCAGCAGTGAGGATAGCATATTCCAAATCGCCACCAACTTTCCGTTTTTTCCATTCGTCGGTTAATTCTTCGCGAATTGCAATCCCACGCATCCGTTTCTCAATCCAGTCATCAGAGTATCCTTTAGCTTTATACAAAACCCTGGTTCTTTTAGTAGCTAACTCCGGGTCTTCTATTTCCTGAATTCTTTCATAACCGACTCGGGCAAGCCAGCGCTTAAAAGGTTCAGCTTTTGGAGAGGGAATAGATTGGATAATTCTAAAAATCCCTTCGGTATTAGCGCAGTTCATTTGCTGTTTACCTCCAGTGGTTTCAATGGAAAGGGTATGTACAATTTGTACCCACCCTTTGGACAATTCTGAATCTCGAAATTTCATCCTTTGAATATACTGTTTCGGATCATTTGAATCTATGAGTGATAAAACAACGTCCTCTACTACAAACCACCATTCATTGTGATAAATGGTTTTTCTTATTTTTTGGCCTTTAAAAATTGCGATTTTTGTTGTTTCTTCCATTTAGTTATTTGTGTTAGTATTTAACGGTGTTTACAACATTTTACTCACACCCAGTGTCAGACATCTAATGTTTATTTAAATTACTTTATTGTTTCAGATAACCCAGCCACCACATGTTTTTTCAAAACGTCATATTCCACCGTTTTATTCAAAATACCCTCTATACAAACCTGTGCTTGATACGCAAACATATCCCACCCAGTAGCAATTTTCTTTCCTAACTTTAGTGACTTTTTGATTAAATCTGTCTGTTCGTTTTCAAAAGTCACATCTACTACATGTTCAAATCTATTTATAACTACTTCTGGAAAAATTTCATTGGTCACTCGACCACCAATGTGAGTCAAGTTAACAAAAACATCTCCCTGTGCTTCTGAAATGTTGCTTAAGGATTTGACTGTTTTAACAAAATTAAATGTATCTTTTAACGCTTCTGCCTTTACTAAAGTCCTGTTGTATATTTCTACTTCACACCCTATTTTTGCTTTATTTATTTCAAAAAGGAGTGCTTTTGCAACATTGCCAGCTCCTACAATAATAATTTTTTTTGTGGGCTGGGTCAACGATATGTTTTATTGTCCTTAGCATCCCTTGACCTCCTTGAGCATGTCCAACCACTTTCCCTTTTACATTAGAAATGTAACCAATTCTACCAATAAATTTTGCTACTTCATCTAAATCATCTACTAAACCTGGTAACATCGGGTCTGATTCAAAACCGGCGGTAATAGCTCCCGAAAGTTTAAGAGCCCTATATCCCGTCATTAACACCTTAGGATCAGGATCGTAAAAAAGCAGATATACAGCGTTAATCCCTTTTTCTTGAAAGAGCGGGTTATATATGTTTAAACCCCTTGAACTAGCTTGTTTATGAAATCTGCCGATTATTTGTGTGTTTTCGTCAATAATCATAATACCTCCTCTGAATAATAATATTAGATAATATTCACAGTTTATTTTATGCTTGAAAATGAAACTCCCACCTGTTAGGTGGAATAGATACGCCACCTGTTTCCTGATACTTAGATTTCTTAATGGCTATAGCCAAAAATCCCGATGTGTCAAGCTAGTCCACTTCCGATGTGTATTTGGTGTATTTAACTTCGGTCACTCCGGGATGCCCGTCTTGACTGAGTAGTAGAGTCTAGGACCTTTTTATCCTTATAACTTGCGTCAATCAGTGCTATTTTCTGTTTCGTTTAAAGTTCATTATCTTTTTGTAGGCGAAGATCCACAATAGAATAATAACAACTGGCCAAGCGAATAAGGACAATAATCCAAACATACATACTTGTCCCATGATTGGAGATCCACACTGAAATATGTCTCTGCTCGGAAATAATAAAGGTATAGTGTATGTAGCTACAATTACACTAAGAATTAAGGACAAGATGCCGTAGACGATTCTATCAACAACAGTAATTTTTGACACGATTTTATTATACTCGATCCTGCAAGGTATTGATTTTATCCACCCGCCGGGTGGTCTAACTTGACACCTATTCTTTTTTTGAGAAACTCGAAGCTGGCGGACATTAACAAAATTAGGATTTTATGACACACCTCACAAGAACGATTTTATTTTTTCCAAACTTCCACTAGTTCAAAAGTTACAAATACCCTGACATTGTACAACAAATATCCAACTTTCCTAACCATGATATAATCCATTTGATATGAATAAATCACTAGCTAAGAAAATTTTAGAATATACAGCTATTTTTGAGCCTGCCGAAGAAGGCGGGTACACCGTGAGTATTCCAACTCTTCCTGGCTGTATTTCTGAAGGCGATACGTTTGAAGAAGCTGTTGCAATGATCAAAGATGCCTTACAGGGATATTTGGAAGTGTTAAACCAAGAAGGCAAGGAAATTCCAGAAGAGAAATCTGATGTGATTATTACGAAAGTGACAGTTGATAACCCATCAATCTCCTATGCCAGCATTTAAAGCAAAAGAGGTGGTAAAAATCCTCAAAAAGCTTGGTTTTGAAGAAAAACGTCAAACTGGCAGTCACCTTATCATGTACAACCCTCAAAGGAAACATATTATTCCTATTCCGATACATGCAAAAGACCTAAAAAAAGGACTTCTCAAAGGTATTATTAAACAAGCTGAATCTACAGAAGAAGAATTTTTAAAACTGAAATAAGTGGTTTGTACTCCCACCTGTACTCCCACCTGTTAGGTGGAATAGACCTGCCTGCCGGCAGGCAGGTACGCCACCTGTTTCCTGATACTTAGATTTCTTAATGGATATAGCCAAAAAATCCCGATGTGTATTTATTATTCGTTTTTGTTTTCCTTAAATAAAACCCAGTTAATCAGTAGCGTTGGTAGAGAAAAAATATAAGCGAAAAGAAGTGCTTTTGCTGGTCCAAATTTATCGGCAAAGATCCCAAGAACAACCGCTAAAAAACCAAATGCCAAGTTACCCATAAATGAATTTATCGAACCAAGAGTAGCTCTTTGTTCATCAGTGAATTCTTTTTGCATTAATTTACTGTTGGCTACATCGTTAGCACCATGAAAAAGCGATGTAGACGATAAAAGAACAGGAGAACCCACTGTTGCCATAGCTACAGAACCAATATTAATTACTTTGCTGTAAATATTTGAAATTAACAGTAAGCGAAATGCTCCAACTTTTTTTATTAATTTACCGCTATACCAATAACTTATTGCTGCACCTATGCTTGAAAGAATCTGTGAAAAACCGACAGCCCAAAGAGGCCAAAGTGTATTAACAAAAGCAGCTCTAAATTGATAGGTTGATTCACCGATTGCATAACTGATGATACTACTGATATTTAACAATCTTAACTTTTTATTCATCCATATCTTTTTGGCAGCTGCTATTAAATGCGTGTAGATGTTGGAACTTTGATTACTATTTCTTACTGGTTCAATTATCAACAACGAAATGATTAAACAAATGACTTGGGGAACCACAGAAAGCCACATCACTAGCGGGAATGACCAAACAGCAATGAATCCTCCAACAATAATACCAACCGCCGCTGCCACTTGAAACATTGCACTTGTCTTTCCTAAATAATGGTCGTAGTCGTCTTTGCTGTTTGAGTTTGACAGTGTTTCATAAAGCAAAGCATCGTTGTTACCACTATACCAAGCCCGCTGTAATCCTTCGAATAATGCGCCAATAAATAAAATCCAATAGTTTACCCCAATGGCATAAAAAGCAATTGCTAAAACAGCACAAACTGCCCCTATCATCATTGTTTTCTTCCTGCCCATATAGTCAGAGAAAACACCAGTTGGGACTTCAAATAATGCAGAAGAAACCATGGCGACAGAAAATAAACTCATTCCCAGCGCGTATGAACCTGTTACCTGGGCAAAATAGATAATTAATATTGCGCTGAACAAATGAAAATCTGTAAAGAAATTGAATAGCGCAAGTAATTTGATGTTTTTGTGCATAAATTATTCCAACAATCTAAAACAAAAAGGCTTACCCCCGTCGGATGTGAGTAATTACTCAGGAAATAAATTTATTCTATCACTTGATAATATGTACCGCGAGTTTGGCCTATCTTCCGTAGCAATTTTTTATCAATAAGTTTTTTGAGATCATAGCGAAGCGTCCTTTCAGGCACTTTGAGAAAGCGGCGCCTTATAAAATCAAATGAAGTAGTCCTATTATCTTTGACTATCTGATAAATTTCTTCCTGCCGCGGCGAAACAGGTAATGGAGTTTTATTAATCAATTCGGTAATCTCTATTCTTAGTCTTTCAGTTGAAGCCAAAAATGCCTCCAACATATAGGTCAGATATCCGGCGATATCTTGATATCCTCTATCCAAATGATAATAATATCCCTCCTTATGCTCATCAATGTATTCTTCTACCGGCACCAAAACCGGAAATGTCCAGTCGCGACTGTGGTTGATTACCAGCATCAGTAAGCGTCCCACCCGACCATTTCCGTCCAAGAACGGATGAATTTTTTCAAATACCAAATGTGCAATCAAAGCACAAACTAAACTATTTGCTTCTTTTTTGGAATTTACGAAGTCAACTAAGCTATTCACCAAATCGGAAACTTCTGCCGGTGGCGGAGGTAAATAAACAGCGACACCTACCTGATTAAATATCCCACTGACTTCACTTCTCCATCTGCCTGCTTTAGGACTCAAACTCTCGATCACAAGTCTATGAACTTGTTGCAGTGTTTTTGATGTGATAGTATCACCGGGTTTAATCTGTGTGTTGATATATGTGATGGCGCGCAAGATATTTTTTACTTCCTTCTTTCGCACGTCGTCAGTAGTGGTCTCAATCTCATCCAGGGTCAACGGATTGCCTTCAATTCTGGCTGAAAAAAGCGAGCTTTTTAAAAGACTTACCCGCTCAATCCGATTCCTAATCGGACCAGAAATTTGTAAAGAATTTATATGCAAGCGGTTGGCTTCGATTTTGGTCAACAAATCAATGATTTCGGATGTCAGATAATACTTCGGGGGAATTTGCATGAAGTAATATTACCAAATCTTGCCGAATGTTGCCAAATCTTGCCGAATATTGCCGTATGCCCCACAGAGTGTGAATACTAAGGAAATCCCGATGTGTCAAGCTAGTCCACTTCCGATGTGTACTCATAAAACTTACTTATAATAATTAAAGTAGACCGCCTTTCAGTAGTCTAAACTCTTTTTTGGTATTCCAAATCTTCTGCAACTCTTCAAAATTCTTATCAGGCTTCTGCATTAACTTTGCAAGACTATCAATTTCTGCTAATTGCTCTTCGGGAAGTTTCTCAAACTTTCCAGAGTGAGTTATTTCTGGAGTGTGAAAGTAAATAACCTCATCATTCATCAGGCAGTGGAAGTCATAGAACAGCTCCCAAGCAATAACGATTAAGCCACCATTGCCTCCACTATTCCAAAAATGCTGTCCATCGACCTTACCACTTCTCACTGAAAGCCAACCATCGGCAGAAAAATCAAAAGTGCCTTCAGGAATATCGTAAGGATCAAATCTGAGGTAATCCTCTAAACTACCATCGACATCGATCGTTACCCAGCGTGATTCCTTCTTATTCCAATACAGGTTAATCCAATGATCGTCACTCTTACCACAAGGTAATCCCTCAACCTTGAAATATGGGGCAAAACCAGAACGGACACGAGTTGGAACGCCTTTTATTTTCAAAATCGAAGCTATAAGGATTGATGTGAACCTGCAAGTGAGAACAAGTTTATCTTTGGCTGCTCTATCCAAAGTAAGTCCTTTGGAATCTCTACGATATAATTCTGAAAACATGGCTGAGGCAGTGATAAAAACATCATCCTCTGGCTGCCTATACCAAGGGACTTTGGTCATGTCGCCATATTTCAAATCCTTATTTGACCCCGTATTGCTATTCTTCAAAATCATCCTGTGAATAAGCTGTTTTCTTACCAGTAAGCCAATTTTTCTAACATCATCATGTAAGGTTTTTCTGATAACATCTCCATATAACCCAGGATTAGTATACTGACTAAATTGAAGATAAAAGTCTTGATTTTTGGTGTTCATAACCTATTTGGCAATCACTTCAACTTCTGATATACCCACACCGGGTGTGGGATAGCTTGACACATAAGGAATACGCAGCTGGCCGTTTACAAAAAATGTCTAACTTCAATGTGTTAGCCTTGCCTGCCTTCCGGCAGGCAGGCGCCGCGCCTCCACTATTTTTTGCGCGCGGGGTTTTCTCGCCCTTCGGGCGAGTGAGAAGCTAGGTTGGGTATTTTTCAAAACAGCATTATTTTTTAAAACGATTTCTCTAAGCGGCCGCTTGAGCGGCAGACCGGGTCCGGAATGAAAGCACCGCGCCGGCGCCGTCAGCCTGCCGTTCGTTTATTTCCCTCCCGGGATGGCCGTCGAGGCCCGGATAGAAAACATCGGTTACATTTGCATGGGTCAAAAGCCATTCTGAAAGTTTCTGCGCGGATTTCTGCTGCGCATCAAGCCGGACCTTCAATGTTTTGATTCCTCGGATGACAAGCCATACATCCCAGGGACCGGGAATCGCGCCGAA